>NZ_CP138988.1:0-170000 GCF_044594215.1 Olleya sp. R77988
TAATACCTCACAAATTGTATAGTCATATGTATATGTTCCTGCTGTTGTATCTGGTGCTACTGTAATTGTACCATCTGGATTCATTGTAATACTTCCTGACGCTGGACTTGGCGCTGTTCCTGGTGTTAAGGTAACATCCGCTGGAACTACTGCTACTCCATTTAAGGTGTCATTTGCTAATACTGTTGTTGTGTCTCCTCCGTCAACGCCATTTACTGGGCTTCCTGTGAAATCATCATCTACTGCATCTATTGGTGCTGGATCTACAACTACTGTTGCGGTTGCTGTATCACAGTTTGCTGGGTTTAATACCTCACAAATTGTATAGTCATATGTATATGTTCCTGCTGTTGTATCTGGTGCTACTGTAATTGTACCATCTGGATTCATTGTAATACTTCCTGACGCTGGACTTGGTGCTGTTCCTGGTGTTAAGGTAACATCCGCTGGAACTACTGCTACTCCATTTAAGGTGTCATTTGCTAATACTGTTGCTGTGTCTCCTCCATCAACGCCATTTACTGGACTTCCTGTGAAATCATCATCTACTGCATCAATTGGCGCTGGATCTACAACTACTGTTGCGGTTGCTGTATCACAATTTGCTGGATTTAATACCTCACAAATTGTATAGTCATATGTATATGTTCCTGCTGTTGTATCTGGTGCTACTGTAATTGTACCATCTGGATTCATTGTAATACTTCCTGACGCTGGACTTGGCGCTGTTCCTGGTGTTAAGGTAACATCCGCTGGAACTACTGCTACTCCATTTAAGGTGTCATTTGCTAATACTGTTGTTGTGTCTCCTCCATCAACGCCATTTACTGGGCTTCCTGTGAAATCATCATCTACTGCATCTATTGGTGCTGGATCGACAGTTACATTTATTACTGCTGTATCACAGTTTGCTGGGTTTAATACCTCACAAATTTGATAGGTAATAGGATAAGTTCCGGCTGGTGTTCCTGGTGCTACATCTACTGATCCGTCTGGGTTTAATGTTAAATATCCGTTTGGATCTGGAATAGTCTCTGTTAATGTTACATCTGCTGGATCAACTGGTGAACCATTTAAGGTGTCATTATCAAATACATTAGCTACATCTGTTGCTCCTGTTATTCCATCAACTCCTGTTGCTGTATCATCTACTGCATCAATTGGTGCTGGATCTACAACTACTGTTGCGGTTGCTGTATCACAATTTGCTGGATTTAATACCTCACAAATTGTATAGTCATATGTATATGTTCCTGCTGTTGTATCTGGTGCTACTGTAATTGTACCATCTGGATTCATTGTAATACTTCCTGATACTGGACTTGGCGCTGTTCCTGGTGTTAAGGTAACATCTGCTGGAACTACTGGCGAACCATTTAAGGTGTCATTAGCTAATACTGTTGTTGTGTCTCCTCCGTCAACGCCATTTACTGGGCTTCCTGTGAAATCATCATCTACTGCATCAATTGGTGCTGATCCTATAGTTACATTAACTACTGCTGTATCACAGTTTGCTGGGTTTAATACCTCACAAATTTGATAGGTAATAGGATAGGTTCCGGCTGGTGTTCCTGGTGCTACATCTACTGATCCGTCTGGGTTTAATGTTAAATATCCGTTTGGATCTGGAATAGTCTCTGTTAATGTTACATCTGCTGGATCAACTGGTGAACCATTTAAGGTGTCATTGTCAAATACATTTACTACATCTGTTGCTCCTGTTATTCCATCAACTCCTCCTACTGAATCATCTACTGCATCAATTGGTGCTGGATCTACTACTACTGTTGCGGTTGCTGTATCACAATTTGCTGGATTTAATACCTCACAAATTGTATAGTCATATGTATATGTTCCTGCTGTTGTATCTGGTGCTACTGTAATTGTACCATCTGGATTCATTGTAATACTTCCTGATGCTGGACTTGGTGCTGTTCCTGGTGTTAAGGTAACATCCGCTGGAACTACTGCTACTCCATTTAAGGTGTCATTTGCTAATACTGTTGTTGTGTCTCCTCCGTCAACGCCATTTACTGGACTTCCTGTGAAATCATCATCTACTGCATCTATTGGTGCTGGATCTACAACTACTGTTGCGGTTGCTGTATCACAGTTTGCTGGGTTTAATACCTCACAAATTGTATAGTCATATGTATATGTTCCTGCTGTTGTATCTGGTGCTACTGTAATTGTACCATCTGGATTCATTGTAATACTTCCTGACGCTGGACTTGGTGCTGTTCCTGGTGTTAAGGTAACATCCGCTGGAACTACTGCTACTCCATTTAAGGTGTCATTTGCTAATACTGTTGCTGTGTCTCCTCCATCAACGCCATTTACTGGACTTCCTGTGAAATCATCATCTACTGCATCAATTGGTGCTGGATCTACAACTACTGTTGCGGTTGCTGTATCACAATTTGCTGGATTTAATACCTCACAAATTGTATAGTCATATGTATATGTTCCTGCTGTTGTATCTGGTGCTACTGTAATTGTACCATCTGGATTCATTGTAATACTTCCTGACGCTGGACTTGGCGCTGTTCCTGGTGTTAAGGTAACATCCGCTGGAACTACTGCTACTCCATTTAAGGTGTCATTAGCTAATACTGTTGTTGTGTCTCCTCCGTCAACGCCATTTACTGGGCTTCCTGTGAAATCATCATCTACTGCATCTATTGGTGCTGGATCGACAGTTACATTTATTACTGCTGTATCACAGTTTGCTGGGTTTAATACCTCACAAATTTGATAGGTAATAGGATAAGTTCCGGCTGGTGTTCCTGGTGCTACATCTACTGATCCGTCTGGGTTTAATGTTAAATATCCGTTTGGATCTGGAATAGTCTCTGTTAATGTTACATCTGCTGGATCAACTGGTGAACCATTTAAGGTGTCATTATCAAATACATTAGCTACATCTGTTGCTCCTGTTATTCCATCAACTCCTGTTGCTGTATCATCTACTGCATCAATTGGTGCTGGATCTACAACTACTGTTGCGGTTGCTGTATCACAATTTGCTGGATTTAATACCTCACAAATTGTATAGTCATATGTATATGTTCCTGCTGTTGTATCTGGTGCTACTGTAATTGTACCATCTGGATTCATTGTAATACTTCCTGATACTGGACTTGGCGCTGTTCCTGGTGTTAAGGTAACATCTGCTGGAACTACTGGCGAACCATTTAAGGTGTCATTAGCTAATACTGTTGTTGTGTCTCCTCCGTCAACGCCATTTACTGGGCTTCCTGTGAAATCATCATCTACTGCATCAATTGGTGCTGATCCTATAGTTACATTAACTACTGCTGTATCACAGTTTGCTGGGTTTAATACCTCACAAATTTGATAGGTAATAGGATAGGTTCCGGCTGGTGTTCCTGGTGCTACATCTACTGATCCGTCTGGGTTTAATGTTAAATATCCGTTTGGATCTGGAATAGTCTCTGTTAATGTTACATCTGCTGGATCAACTGGTGAACCATTTAAGGTGTCATTGTCAAATACATTTACTACATCTGTTGCTCCTGTTATTCCATCAACTCCTCCTACTGAATCATCTACTGCATCAATTGGTGCTGGATCTACTACTACTGTTGCGGTTGCTGTATCACAATTTGCTGGATTTAATACCTCACAAATTGTATAGTCATATGTATATGTTCCTGCTGTTGTATCTGGTGCTACTGTAATTGTACCATCTGGATTCATTGTAATACTTCCTGATGCTGGACTTGGTGCTGTCCCTGGTGTTAAGGTAACATCCGCTGGAACTACTGCTACTCCATTTAAGGTGTCATTTGCTAATACTGTTGTTGTGTCTCCTCCATCAACGCCATTTACTGGACTTCCTGTGAAATCATCATCTACTGCATCTATTGGTGCTGGATCGACAGTTACATTTATTACTGCTGTATCACAGTTTGCTGGGTTTAATACCTCACAAATTTGATAGGTAATAGGATAAGTTCCGGCTGGTGTTCCTGGTGCTACATCTACTGATCCGTCTGGGTTTAATGTTAAATATCCGTTTGGATCTGGAATAGTCTCTGTTAATGTTACATCTGCTGGATCAACTGGTGAACCATTTAAGGTGTCATTATCAAATACATTAGCTACATCTGTTGCTCCTGTTATTCCATCAACTCCTGTTGCTGTATCATCTACTGCATCTATTGGTGCTGGATCTACAACTACTGTTGCGGTTGCTGTATCACAGTTTGCTGGGTTTAATACCTCACAAATTGTATAGTCATATGTATATGTTCCTGCTGTTGTATCTGGTGCTACTGTAATTGTACCATCTGGATTCATTGTAATACTTCCTGACGCTGGACTTGGTGCTGTTCCTGGTGTTAAGGTAACATCCGCTGGAACTACTGCTACTCCATTTAAGGTGTCATTTGCTAATACTGTTGCTGTGTCTCCTCCATCAACGCCATTTACTGGACTTCCTGTGAAATCATCATCTACTGCATCAATTGGCGCTGGATCTACTACTACTGTTGCGGTTGCTGTATCACAATTTGCTGGATTTAATACCTCACAAATTGTATAGTCATATGTATATGTTCCTGCTGTTGTATCTGGTGCTACTGTAATTGTACCATCTGGATTCATTGTAATACTTCCTGACGCTGGACTTGGCGCTGTTCCTGGTGTTAAGGTAACATCCGCTGGAACTACTGCTACTCCATTTAAGGTGTCATTAGCTAATACTGTTGTTGTGTCTCCTCCATCAACGCCATTTACTGGGCTTCCTGTGAAATCATCATCTACTGCATCAATTGGTGCTGGATCTACAACTACTGTTGCGGTTGCTGTATCACAATTTGCTGGATTTAATACCTCACAAATTGTATAGTCATATGTATATGTTCCTGCTGTTGTATCTGGTGCTACTGTAATTGTACCATCTGGATTCATTGTAATACTTCCTGATGCTGGACTTGGCGCTGTTCCTGGTGTTAAGGTAACATCCGCTGGAACTACTGGCGAACCATTTAAGGTGTCATTAGCTAATACTGTTGTTGTGTCTCCTCCATCAACGCCATTTACTGGGCTTCCTGTGAAATCATCATCTACTGCATCAATTGGTGCTGATCCTATAGTTACATTAACTACTGCTGTATCACAGTTTGCTGGGTTTAATACCTCACAAATTTGATAGGTAATAGGATAAGTTCCGGCTGGTGTTCCTGGTGCTACATCTACTGATCCGTCTGGGTTTAATGTTAAATATCCGTTTGGATCTGGAATAGTCTCTGTTAATGTTACATCTGCTGGATCAACTGGTGAACCATTTAAGGTGTCATTGTCAAATACATTTACTACATCTGTTGCTCCTGTTATTCCATCAACTCCTCCTACTGAATCATCTACTGCATCAATTGGTGCTGGATCTACTACTACTGTTGCGGTTGCTGTATCACAATTTGCTGGATTTAATACCTCACAAATTGTATAGTCATATGTATATGTTCCTGCTGTTGTATCTGGTGCTACTGTAATTGTACCATCTGGATTCATTGTAATACTTCCTGATGCTGGACTTGGCGCTGTTCCTGGTGTTAAGGTAACATCCGCTGGAACTACTGCTACTCCATTTAAGGTGTCATTTGCTAATACTGTTGTTGTGTCTCCTCCGTCAACGCCATTTACTGGACTTCCTGTGAAATCATCATCTACTGCATCTATTGGTGCTGGATCGACAGTTACATTTATTACTGCTGTATCACAGTTTGCTGGGTTTAATACCTCACAAATTTGATAGGTAATAGGATAAGTTCCGGCTGGTGTTCCTGGTGCTACATCTACTGATCCGTCTGGGTTTAATGTTAAATATCCGTTTGGATCTGGAATAGTCTCTGTTAATGTTACATCTGCTGGATCAACTGGTGAACCATTTAAGGTGTCATTATCAAATACATTAGCTACATCTGTTGCTCCTGTTATTCCATCAACTCCTGTTGCTGTATCATCTACTGCATCTATTGGTGCTGGATCTACAACTACTGTTGCGGTTGCTGTATCACAGTTTGCTGGGTTTAATACCTCACAAATTGTATAGTCATATGTATATGTTCCTGCTGTTGTATCTGGTGCTACTGTAATTGTACCATCTGGATTCATTGTAATACTTCCTGACGCTGGACTTGGTGCTGTTCCTGGTGTTAAGGTAACATCCGCTGGAACTACTGCTACTCCATTTAAGGTGTCATTTGCTAATACTGTTGCTGTGTCTCCTCCATCAACGCCATTTACTGGACTTCCTGTGAAATCATCATCTACTGCATCAATTGGCGCTGGATCTACTACTACTGTTGCGGTTGCTGTATCACAATTTGCTGGATTTAATACCTCACAAATTGTATAGTCATATGTATATGTTCCTGCTGTTGTATCTGGTGCTACTGTAATTGTACCATCTGGATTCATTGTAATACTTCCTGACGCTGGACTTGGCGCTGTTCCTGGTGTTAAGGTAACATCCGCTGGAACTACTGCTACTCCATTTAAGGTGTCATTAGCTAATACTGTTGTTGTGTCTCCTCCATCAACGCCATTTACTGGGCTTCCTGTGAAATCATCATCTACTGCATCAATTGGTGCTGGATCTACAACTACTGTTGCGGTTGCTGTATCACAATTTGCTGGATTTAATACCTCACAAATTGTATAGTCATATGTATATGTTCCTGCTGTTGTATCTGGTGCTACTGTAATTGTACCATCTGGATTCATTGTAATACTTCCTGATGCTGGACTTGGCGCTGTTCCTGGTGTTAAGGTAACATCCGCTGGAACTACTGGCGAACCATTTAAGGTGTCATTAGCTAATACTGTTGTTGTGTCTCCTCCATCAACGCCATTTACTGGGCTTCCTGTGAAATCATCATCTACTGCATCAATTGGTGCTGATCCTATAGTTACATTAACTACTGCTGTATCACAGTTTGCTGGGTTTAATACCTCACAAATTTGATAGGTAATAGGATAGGTTCCGGCTGGTGTTCCTGGTGCTACATCTACTGATCCGTCTGGGTTTAATGTTAAATATCCGTTTGGATCTGGAATAGTCTCTGTTAATGTTACATCTGCTGGATCAACTGGTGAACCATTTAAGGTGTCATTGTCAAATACATTTACTACATCTGTTGCTCCTGTTATTCCATCAACTCCTCCTACTGAATCATCTACTGCATCAATTGGTGCTGGATCTACTACTACTGTTGCGGTTGCTGTATCACAATTTGCTGGATTTAATACCTCACAAATTGTATAGTCATATGTATATGTTCCTGCTGTTGTATCTGGTGCTACTGTAATTGTACCATCTGGATTCATTGTAATACTTCCTGATGCTGGACTTGGTGCTGTCCCTGGTGTTAAGGTAACATCCGCTGGAACTACTGCTACTCCATTTAAGGTGTCATTTGCTAATACTGTTGTTGTGTCTCCTCCGTCAACGCCATTTACTGGACTTCCTGTGAAATCATCATCTACTGCATCTATTGGTGCTGGATCTACAACTACTGTTGCGGTTGCTGTATCACAGTTTGCTGGGTTTAATACCTCACAAATTGTATAGTCATATGTATATGTTCCTGCTGTTGTATCTGGTGCTACTGTAATTGTACCATCTGGATTCATTGTAATACTTCCTGACGCTGGACTTGGTGCTGTTCCTGGTGTTAAGGTAACATCCGCTGGAACTACTGCTACTCCATTTAAGGTGTCATTTGCTAATACTGTTGCTGTGTCTCCTCCATCAACGCCATTTACTGGACTTCCTGTGAAATCATCATCTACTGCATCTATTGGCGCTGGATCTACTACTACTGTTGCGGTTGCTGTATCACAATTTGCTGGATTTAATACCTCACAAATTGTATAGTCATATGTATATGTTCCTGCTGTTGTATCTGGTGCTACTGTAATTGTACCATCTGGATTCATTGTAATACTTCCTGACGCTGGACTTGGCGCTGTTCCTGGTGTTAAGGTAACATCCGCTGGAACTACTGCTACTCCATTTAAGGTGTCATTTGCTAATACTGTTGTTGTGTCTCCTCCATCAACGCCATTTACTGGGCTTCCTGTGAAATCATCATCTACTGCATCTATTGGTGCTGGATCGACAGTTACATTTATTACTGCTGTATCACAGTTTGCTGGGTTTAATACCTCACAAATTTGATAGGTAATAGGATAAGTTCCGGCTGGTGTTCCTGGTGCTACATCTACTGATCCGTCTGGGTTTAATGTTAAATATCCGTTTGGATCTGGAATAGTCTCTGTTAATGTTACATCTGCTGGATCAACTGGTGAACCATTTAAGGTGTCATTATCAAATACATTAGCTACATCTGTTGCTCCTGTTATTCCATCAACTCCTGTTGCTGTATCATCTACTGCATCAATTGGTGCTGGATCTACAACTACTGTTGCGGTTGCTGTATCACAATTTGCTGGATTTAATACCTCACAAATTGTATAGTCATATGTATATGTTCCTGCTGTTGTATCTGGTGCTACTGTAATTGTACCATCTGGATTCATTGTAATACTTCCTGATGCTGGACTTGGTGCTGTCCCTGGTGTTAAGGTAACATCCGCTGGAACTACTGCTACTCCATTTAAGGTGTCATTTGCTAATACTGTTGTTGTGTCTCCTCCGTCAACGCCATTTACTGGACTTCCTGTGAAATCATCATCTACTGCATCTATTGGTGCTGGATCTACAACTACTGTTGCGGTTGCTGTATCACAGTTTGCTGGGTTTAATACCTCACAAATTGTATAGTCATATGTATATGTTCCTGCTGTTGTATCTGGTGCTACTGTAATTGTACCATCTGGATTCATTGTAATACTTCCTGACGCTGGACTTGGTGCTGTTCCTGGTGTTAAGGTAACATCCGCTGGAACTACTGCTACTCCATTTAAGGTGTCATTTGCTAATACTGTTGCTGTGTCTCCTCCATCAACGCCATTTACTGGACTTCCTGTGAAATCATCATCTACTGCATCAATTGGCGCTGGATCTACTACTACTGTTGCGGTTGCTGTATCACAATTTGCTGGATTTAATACCTCACAAATTGTATAGTCATATGTATATGTTCCTGCTGTTGTATCTGGTGCTACTGTAATTGTACCATCTGGATTCATTGTAATACTTCCTGATGCTGGACTTGGCGCTGTTCCTGGTGTTAAGGTAACATCCGCTGGAACTACTGCTACTCCATTTAAGGTGTCATTAGCTAATACTGTTGTTGTGTCTCCTCCATCAACGCCATTTACTGGGCTTCCTGTGAAATCATCATCTACTGCATCTATTGGTGCTGGATCAACAACTACTGTTGCGGTTACAGTGTCACAGTTAGTTGGATTAGCAGTTTCACATATTGTATAAGGATAAGAATAAGTTCCTGCTGTTGTCCCTGGTGCTACTGTAATTGTACCATCTGGATTCATTGTAATACTTCCTGACGCTGGACTTGGTGCTGTTCCTGGTGTTAAGGCAACACTTGATGTAGTGACTGGACTACCGTTTAATGTGTCATTTGCTAAAACAGATGTAGTAGAACCTCCATTTACTCCATTAATAGCTGAAGCAGAAAAGTCATCAATTACTGCATCAATTATAAATGCCATTCCTGTCATTACTAATTCTATAGCATCTCCACCATCAGGACCTCCAACTGCTTGGCTTGTATTAATAGTATATCCTGTATTAGCGTTATCTAAACTTAATGATCCTGCAGCAGTACCATTATTTGGGTCACCACATTCTGCATTAGCAGCAGCAATATCGTTAGTTCTTCTATTAAAACTTGTAGTTGTACTTTCAAAATGCACGTCATTTTCAGACAATTCCGTCCAAGTACCTGAAGCTAAAGTATACAATGCAGAATTTGAAACACCTGCAACTGCACCACCAACTCTATCTACATGAAGAATTGGAGTAGCTACTAAAACTGGCGTAGTTGACGTTGGTCCATCAAAATAACCAATAACAATATTACCAGTTAAAGGCGTATTAGCTGTAAAACGGATTGATGGATTACCATCTACAGCCGCATCTGAATACGAACCTGCACAACCCATGGTTTCAGCACCTACTATTGTAACATTACTTGTTGAAATTATTCTTACATATATATCACCAGCTTGCGCTTGCCATGTAGCACCAGGACCTGTTTGTGTCCAAGCACCAGTAATCTGAGCAAAAGAAGCTGATATACTAGTTAATAAGAAAATAAATGTGAATAATACTTTAAGACATGCTATTTTACTAAGCATTGATCGGTTAGAGGTTTTCATATTATTTATAGGTAAAATTATATTATATTCAATTTTTTTTTGGGTAATCTTAAATCAATTGTGGTTAAAACCGCAACGCGAATTTAAAACTTACTAAGTTATTCAATTTACTTAAACGCTAAAAGGTGTTAATTTTCGTTAAAACGCTTTTTTTTACGTTAAACACAAAAATACTTTTAACATTTCATTAAATTTGAAATCATTCAAAATAATAATATTTTATTAGACAAAGCGCAAATATATGCGTTTAAATGTAAAATCCTAATTTTTTTGAAAGAAAATTCATGTTTAATAGTTAAAAAAAAAGATAAAATTAAAAAAACTGTTAAAAACACTTATTAAATAGGTACTTATAATTGCAAGAAAAACTATTTTATTATAAATGAAGTAATTGAAGTAATACTTTATATTTGCTGAAATTAATTTTTGATGAAATTTTTAGACGAAATAAAAAGAAGAAGAACCTTTGGTATTATATCTCATCCAGATGCCGGAAAAACGACCCTTACTGAAAAACTCTTACTTTTTGGAGGAGCAATTAATGAAGCTGGAGCTGTTAAAAGCAATAAGATAAAAAAAGGTGCCACGAGTGATTTTATGGAAATTGAACGTCAGCGTGGAATCTCTGTAGCAACTTCTGTTCTAGCATTTGAATATAATGGTATTAAAATAAATATTCTTGACACACCTGGTCACAAGGATTTTGCAGAAGACACTTTTAGAACTTTAACAGCTGTAGATAGTGTAATTGTAGTTATTGATGTTGCAAAAGGTGTAGAGGAGCAAACGGAAAAACTAGTTGAAGTTTGTCGTATGCGTAATATACCTATGATTGTTTTTATTAATAAAATGGATAGAGAAGGTAAAGATGCATTTGAATTGTTAGATGAAATTGAACAAAAACTAAAATTAACTGTTACACCATTAAGTTTTCCGATAGGAATGGGCTATGATTTTAAAGGTATTTATAATGTATGGGAAAAAAATATAAATTTATTTAGTGGAGATAGTAGAAAAAACATAGAAGAAACTATAGAGATTAGTAATCTTGAATCTGAAGAATTAAATAAACTGGTAGGAGATAAAGCTGCAGAAACGTTACGAGAAGAGCTAGAATTAGTTGAAGGAATTTATCCAACATTTAATAATGAAGATTATTTAAAAGGAGAATTACAACCTGTCTTTTTTGGATCTGCACTAAATAGCTTTGGAGTAAGAGAATTATTAGATTGTTTTGTTGAAATTGCTCCAAAACCTAGACCTAAACAAAGTGAAGAACGCCTAGTAAAGCCTGAAGAAGATAAGTTTTCTGGTTTTGTATTTAAAATTCATGCTAATATGGATCCAAATCATAGAAACAGATTAGCTTTTGTTAAAATAGTCTCTGGTGAGTTTAAACGTAATACACAATATTTACATGTTAGGCATAATAAAAAAGTGAAATTTTCTAGTCCTAATGCTTTTTTTGCAGAAAAAAAAGAAATTGTAGACATCTCTTATCCTGGTGATATTGTGGGATTACAAGATACTGGGACCTTTAAAATTGGTGATACTTTAACCGAAGGAGAAGTGCTAAATTATAAAGGTGTTCCTAGTTTTTCTCCAGAACATTTTAGGTATATTAATAATGCTGATCCATTAAAATCAAAACAATTAAGTAAAGGTATTGACCAATTGATGGATGAAGGAGTAGCGCAGCTTTTTACTTTAGAATTAAATGGAAGAAAAGTAATTGGTACTGTTGGAGCGTTACAATATGAAGTTATTCAATACCGATTAGAACATGAATATGGTGCAAAATGTACTTATGAAAACTTAAATGTCTTTAAAGCTTGTTGGATTGAAACAAAAGATCAAAAAAGCGAAGAATACAAAGAGTTTTTAAGAGTAAAACAACGTTTTTTAGCAAAAGACAAAAGAGGTCAATTAGTATTTTTAGCAGATTCTGCGTTTTCTATGCAAATGACTCAGCAAAAATATCCAAGCATAATATTTCATTACATTTCTGAGTTTGAATAACAAAATATTAATTTTAAAGAGTTTTAACGCGTTAAAATTAGTCTAGATTTAATAGTAGTTGTTATTTTTATAAAAACCTATTAAATGCTTTTAAATAAACCCGTTTTTTCACTTTGTATAATTTGAATTTATAGTTTAGATTTTAAACATAATTAAAATTTATAATTATTAAGAGACATTAAAAAAAGCCTTTTTACAGTTTTGTAAAAAGGCTTTTTTAATTAAGCTTGACCAGCAGGTCCAAAATTTAATGGAATTGGTGGTTGCTCATAATCCTTAATCTCACCATGTGCTTTTTCAAATCTTTTAACATTTTCACCAAGAGCTTTTAACAATCGTTTTGCATGTTGTGGTGTTAAAATAATTCTAGACTTAACTTTACTTTTAGGTGTTCCAGGCATAATACTAACAAAATCAACCACAAACTCTGAAACCGAATGATTAATTATTGCTAGGTTAGAATAAATTCCTTCTGCAATCTTTTCATCTAATTCAATATTAATTTGTCCTTGCTTTGGTTTATTATCTTTATTATCTGACATCTCTTATTATGTTTTAAACAAAGAGTCCTGCAATATTGCAGGACTCTTTTAATTATATTTATTTAATCTTGACTATAAGTCACCTATTGTTTTATAGGAATTACAATTAGTTATAATTAACTTCTTGCTTTGCTTTCATCATTTGATCAAATTCTTCTTTAGAACCTACAATAATATTTTCGTAAGCACGCATTCCTGTTCCTGCTGGAATACGATGACCTACAATTACATTTTCTTTAAGTCCTTCTAAAGTATCTATTTTACCAGCTACTGCTGCCTCGTTTAACACCTTTGTAGTTTCTTGGAAAGAAGCTGCAGATATAAACGATTTAGTTTGTAGTGATGCTCTAGTAATACCTTGTAATATTGGTGTAGCTGTTGCTGGTTGAGCGTCTCTTGCTTCTACCAGTTTTTTATCTTCACGACGTAAGATAGAGTTCTCATCTCTTAATTGGAAAGCAGAATATAATCTGTCCTTCTTTTAAGTTAGAAGAGTCTCCTGCACTTTCCACTACTTTCATTCCGAAAATTGCATCATTTTCTTCAATAAAATCAGATTTGTGTGCTAATTGATCTTCTAAGAAGATAGTATCTCCAGAATCAATAATTCTTACTTTTCTCATCATTTGTCTTACAACAACCTCAAAGTGTTTATCATTAATTTTTACACCTTGTAAACGATAAACTTCTTGTACTTCATTAACTAAGTACTGTTGTACAGCAGATGGTCCTTTAATATTTAAGATATCGTTTGGTGTTACAGAACCATCAGATAATGGCATTCCAGCTTTAATAAAGTCATTTTCTTGTACCAAGATTTGGTTAGATAACTTTACTAAATACTTTTTAATATCACCTAATTTAGATTCAACAATAATCTCACGATTACCTCTCTTTATTTTACCAAAAGATACTACTCCGTCAATTGCACTAACAACTGCTGGGTTAGAAGGGTTACGTGCTTCAAACAATTCTGTTACACGTGGTAAACCTCCTGTAATATCACCTGCTTTAGCAGATTTACGAGGGATTTTAACTAAGATTTTTCCAACCTTAATTTTCTCTCCATCATCAATCATAATATAAGCTCCTACTGGTAAATTGTATGATCTAATTGCTTCTCCTTTAGCATCTTCAACAATAAGAGTTGGTATTAATTTTTTGTTTCTAGATTCAGAGATTACTTTTTGTTGGAAACCTGTTTGCTCATCCATTTCCACTTGGAAAGTAACACCTTGTTCGATATTTTCATATCTCACTTTTCCAGCAAATTCTGAAATAATAACTCCGTTGTATGGATCCCAAGAACAAACTTTATCTCCTGCTTTTAATTTATCTCCATTCTTAACATAAACAGAAGAACCATAAGGGATATTATTTGTACTTAAAGTAATACCTGTTTTCTTGTCTACTAATTTAAGTTCTGAAGTACGAGAAATAACAACATCTATTTCGTTTCCATCTTTATCTAAACTTTTTACAGTTTTAAGATCTTCGATTTCTGCAATACCATCAAACTTAACTTCTAGTTTATTAACCTCAGAAATGTTTCCTGCAATACCACCTACGTGGAATGTACGAAGTGTTAATTGTGTACCTGGTTCTCCAATTGATTGTGCAGCTACAACACCAACTGCCTCACCACGTTGTACCATTTTATTGGTTGCTAAATTACGACCGTAACATTGTGCACAAATCCCTTTTTTAGCTTCACAAGATAAAGGCGAACGTACATCAACTGCATCAACTGGTGATGCTTCAATTCTAGCTGCAACTTCTTCATCAATTAATTGACCTGCTTCAACTAAAACCTCTTCAGTTAAAGGATTGTAAACATCATTTAATGAAATACGACCTACAATACGTGCTTCTAGTTTTTCAACAACTTCATCATTTTTCTTTAGAGCAGAAACTTCTACACCTCTTAATGTACCACAGTCTACGCTGTTTACAATAACATCTTGAGATACATCAACTAAACGACGTGTTAAATAACCTGCATCGGCAGTTTTAAGTGCAGTATCGGCAAGTCCTTTACGTGCTCCGTGAGTTGATATAAAGTATTCTAAAATTGAAAGACCTTCCTTAAAGTTAGATAAAATCGGGTTTTCAATAATTGACCCTCCTCCTGCAGTAGATTTTTTAGGCTTAGCCATTAATCCTCGCATACCTGTAAGCTGACGAATCTGTTCTTTAGATCCACGTGCTCCAGAGTCAAGCATCATATATACTGAGTTAAATCCTTGTTGATCTTCTCTAATACGCTTCATTGACAATTCAGTCAATTCTGCATTTGTTGAAGTCCAAATATCAATAACTTGGTTATAACGTTCGTTATTAGTAATTAATCCCATGTTATAGTTACCAGTAACACCATCCACTTTTTGGTTGGCAGCATCAATCATTGATTGTTTTTCTGGTGGGATAATAATATCTCCTAAACTAAATGATAATCCTCCTTTAAAGGCAAAATAGTATCCTAAAGTTTTAATTTCGTCTAAGAAATCTGCTGTTTCTGGTACACTTGTTACTTTTAAAATATTACCAATAATATCTCTAAGAGATTTTTTAGTTAATACTTCATTTATATATCCTGCAGCTGCTGGTACTTTTTCGTTAAATAATACACGACCAACTGTTGTTTCAATAACTTGAGGAACTAATTCTCCTTCTTCATTAAAATCTATAGTTCTTACTTTAATTCCTGCGTTAAGTTCAACTCGCTTTTCATTGTAAGCAATATTTACTTCTTCTGCAGAATAAAAAGTTAACCCTTCTCCAATTACTGGTACTTCTGGTGTAGAATATCTATGCTTAGTCATATAATATAGACCAAGTACCATATCCTGAGATGGTACAGTAACAGGAGCTCCATTTGCTGGATTTAAGATATTATGAGACGCCAACATTAATAATTGACACTCTAATATAGCTTCTGGTCCTAATGGTAAATGTACAGCCATTTGGTCTCCATCAAAATCGGCATTAAATGCAGCACATGCTAATGGGTGTAATTGAATTGCTTTACCTTCTATTAATTTAGGTTGGAAAGCTTGGATACCAAGTCTGTGTAATGTAGGAGCACGATTTAAAAGTACTGGATGTCCTTTTAAAACATTTTCTAGTATATCCCAAACAACTGGTTCTCTTTTATCTATAATTTTCTTTGCAGATTTTACAGTTTTTACAATACCTCTTTCAATTAATTTTCTAATTACAAAAGGCTTATAAAGCTCTGCAGCCATATTTTTAGGTAAACCACACTCAAATAATCTAAGTTCTGGTCCAACAACAATTACAGAACGTGCAGAATAATCAACACGCTTACCTAGTAAGTTTTGACGGAAACGTCCTTGCTTACCTTTAAGTGAATCTGACAATGATTTTAATGGTCTGTTAGAATCTGTTTTTACTGCAGATGACTTACGTGTGTTATCAAATAATGAATCTACTGATTCTTGTAACATACGCTTTTCATTACGTAAAATAACTTCTGGTGCTTTGATTTCAACTAAACGCTTTAAACGGTTATTACGTATAATAACACGACGATAAAGGTCATTTAAATCTGAAGTAGCAAAACGTCCACCATCTAAAGGCACTAATGGTCTTAATTCTGGTGGAATAATTGGCACTACTTTCATGATCATCCATTCTGGACGATTCTCTCTATGCTCATTAGACTCACGTAAAGCTTCAACAACTTGTAAACGTTTTAAAGCTTCAGTTTTACGTTGTTTAGACGTTTCTGTATTAGCTTTATGACGTAACTCATATGACAAAGCATCTAAGTCAATTCTTGATAATAAATCTATAAGACATTCTGCACCCATTTTAGCTATAAACTTATTTGGGTCAGTATCTTCTAAATACTGATTATCTTGCGGAAGTGTCTCTAATATATTTAAGTATTCTTCTTCTGTTAAGAAGTCCATTTTTTGTAATGGTTCTCCTTCTTCATTTTTAGCATTACCAGGTTGTATTACTACATAACGTTCGTAGTAAATAATCATATCTAATTTCTTAGAAGGCAATCCTAATAAATAACCGATTTTGTTTGGTAAAGAACGGAAATACCATATGTGCGCTACAGGAACAACTAAATTAATGTGTCCTACTCTGTCACGACGTACTTTTTTTTCTGTTACTTCAACTCCACAACGGTCACAAACGATACCTTTGTATCGAATACGCTTATATTTACCACAAGCACATTCATAATCCTTTACAGGACCAAAAATACGCTCACAGAATAAACCATCACGTTCTGGTTTATGTGTACGATAATTGATAGTTTCTGGCTTTAATACTTCACCTCTAGATTCTGCTAAAATAGATTCTGGTGATGCTAAACCAATCGAGATTTTATTAAATCTCTGTACTGTATTCTTATCTTGTTTTTTTGCCATAATTCTTATAGTGTTCAGTTTGTAAAGCAGTCATTAAATATATTTAAAGACTGCTTAACTCACTTAAAATTATTCTTCTAATCTAATGTCTAATCCTAATCCTTTCAATTCGTGCATAAGTACGTTGAAAGATTCTGGTAATCCTGGTTCTGGCATTGGCTCACCTTTTACGATAGCTTCGTAAGTTTTTGCTCTACCAACAACATCATCAGACTTTACAGTTAAGATTTCTCTTAAAGTACTTGATGCTCCATATGCTTCAAGTGCCCAAACTTCCATCTCACCAAAACGCTGACCTCCAAATTGTGCTTTACCACCTAAAGGTTGTTGTGTAATTAATGAGTAAGGTCCAATAGAACGTGCATGCATCTTGTCATCAACCATATGCCCTAATTTAAGCATGTAGATAACTCCAACTGTTGCAGGCTGATCAAAACGATCTCCTGTTCCACCATCATAAAGATAAGTATGACCATATCTTGGTATTCCAGCTTCGTCAGTTAATTCATTTATCTGATCGATAGTTGCACCATCAAAGATAGGGGTTGCATATGTGCGACCTAAATCTTGTCCAGCCCATCCTAATACAGTTTCATAAATCTGTCCAATGTTCATACGAGATGGTACACCTAATGGATTTAATACTATATCAACTGGTGTTCCGTCTTCTAAGAAAGGCATATCTTCTTGACGTACAATACGTGCAACAATACCTTTGTTACCATGTCGTCCAGCCATTTTATCACCTACTTTTAACTTACGTTTTTTAGCGATGTAAACTTTAGCTAACTTAATGATACCTGCTGGTAATTCATCTCCAACAGAAATAGTAAACTTCTCACGTCTTAAAGATCCTTGTAAGTCGTTTTCTTTAATCTTATAGTTGTGGATTAAATCTGCAACTAACTTATTTGTATGATCATCTGTTGTCCAAGTTCCTCCTGTTAGGTGTGTATAATCATCAACAGCGTTTAACATTTTTAAAGTGAACTTTTTACCTTTTGGTAAAACTTCTTCTCCTAAATCATTAAATATTCCTTGAGACGTTTTTCCGTTTACAATTGTAAAAAGTTTTTCAACTAAAACTGCTTGTAAATCATCAAACTTAGTATAGTATAGATTTTCTAATTTAGAAATATCTTCTTTATCTTGAGCTCTCTTACGTTTGTCTTTTACTGCTCTAGAGAATAATTTTTTATTAATTACTACTCCATGTAAAGAAGGCGACGCTTTTAAAGAAGCATCTTTTACATCTCCAGCTTTATCACCAAAAATGGCACGTAAAAGTTTTTCTTCAGGTGTTGGATCAGACTCACCTTTAGGTGTAATCTTACCAATTAAAATATCACCAGGCTTAACTTCTGCTCCAATACGAATCATTCCATTTTCATCCAAGTCTTTTGTAGCCTCTTCAGAAACATTAGGAATATCGTTTGTAAGCTCTTCGTTACCTAATTTTGTATCTCTAACATCAAGTGAATATTCGTCAATATGAATAGAAGTAAAAATATCCTCACGTACAACTTTTTCAGAAATCACAATTGCATCCTCAAAGTTATAACCCTTCCAAGGCATAAAGGCTACTTTCATATTTCTACCTAAAGCTAGCTCTCCTTTCTGGGTTGCATAACCTTCAGATAAAACTTGTCCTTTAGTTATTTTATCACCTTTCTTAACGATAGGTTTTAAATTTATCGAAGTCCCTTGGTTAGTTTTTCTAAACTTAACTAAAGGATATGTTTTAACATCACTATCAAAACTTACTTTTGCTTCATCGTCTGTACGTTTGTACTTGATTACAATTTCATTTGCATCAACATATTGCACAACACCATCACCTTCTGCATTAATTAAAACACGAGAATCTGATGCTACTTGTCTTTCTAAACCAGTTCCTACAATTGGAGCTTGAGGACGTAATAATGGTACTGCTTGACGCATCATGTTAGATCCCATCAATGCACGATTGGCATCATCATGTTCTAAGAAAGGAATTAAAGATGCTGATATAGACGAAATCTGATTTGGTGCTACATCTGTATAATGAATATCTTTTGGATCCATTACTGGGAAATCACCTTCCATACGAGCAATTACTTTGTCGTGAAGGATTTTACCTTTATCGTCAACTTTAACTGTTGCTTGAGCAATTAGTTTTTCTTCTTCTTCTTCTGCACTTAAATATATAGGTGTTCCCTTAATATCTACTACTCCATCAGTTACTTTTCTGTAAGGTGTTTCAATGAATCCCATAGAATTCACTTTGGCATAAACAGATAAAGATGAAATTAATCCAATATTTGGTCCTTCAGGAGTTTCAATTGGACACAATCTTCCGTAGTGAGTATAGTGAACATCACGAACCTCGAATCCTGCTCTTTCTCTAGATAAACCTCCTGGTCCTAATGCAGATAAACGACGTTTGTGTGTTATCTCTGCTAATGGATTTGTTTGATCCATAAATTGAGATAATTGGTTTGTTCCAAAAAAAGAATTAATAACAGACGATAATGTCTTAGCATTAATTAAATCTATTGGTGTAAATACCTCGTTATCACGAACGTTCATACGCTCACGAATTGTACGTGCCATACGTGCTAAACCAACACCAAACTGAGAAGATAATTGCTCACCAACTGTACGTACACGACGGTTAGATAAGTGATCAATATCATCAATCTCTGCTTTAGAGTTAATAAGCTCTATTAAGTACTTGATTATAGTAATAATATCTTCTTTGGTAAGCACTTGCTTATCCATTCCGATATCTAATTGTAATTTTTTGTTCATTCTGTAACGACCTACTTCTCCTAAAGAGTAACGTTGATCACTAAAGAATAATTTATCGATAATACCACGTGCTGTTTCCTCATCTGGCGGCTCAGCATTACGTAGTTGTCTATAGATATGTTCTACTGCTTCTTTTTCAGAATTTGTTGGATCCTTTTGAAGCGTGTTATGTATAATTGCGTAATCACCTTGTTGAGCACTTTCTTTATGTAAAAGAATAGTTTTTACATCAATTTCAAGGATTTCTTCAATGTTCTCTTTATCTAATTCTGTATCACGATCTAATACAATTTCGTTACGTTCAATAGATACTACTTCTCCAGTATCTTCATCAACGAAATCTTCATGCCAAGTGTTAAGTACACGTGCAGCAAGTTTACGACCAATAACTTTTTTAAGTCCAGATTTTGAAACTTTAACTTCTTCTGCTAAGTCAAAAATCTCTAAAATATCTTTATCACGCTCAAAACCAATTGCTCTAAAAAGAGTAGTTACAGGTAACTTTTTCTTTCTATCAATGTAAGCATACATTACTTGGTTAATATCTGTAGCGAATTCTATCCATGATCCTTTAAAAGGAATAACTCTAGCTGAATATAATTTGGTTCCATTTGCATGGAATGATTGTCCAAAAAACACGCCTGGAGATCTATGTAATTGAGATACTACTACACGCTCTGCTCCATTGATACAAAAAGTACCAGATGGTGTCATGTAAGGTATAGTTCCTAAATACACATCCTGGACAATGGTCTCGAAATCCTCATGTTCAGGGTCTGTACAATATAACTTTAACCTTGCTTTTAACGGAACGCTATAGGTTAGTCCTCTTTCAATACATTCTTCAATTGTATATCTTGGTGGATCAATAAAGTAATCTAAAAATTCTAAAACGAATTGATTACGTGTGTCTGTGATTGGAAAGTTTTCCAAGAAGGTATTATATAAACCTTCATCTCCTCTTTCTTCAGACTTTGTTTCTAACTGGAAAAAATCCTGAAAGGATTTAATCTGAATATCCATGAAATCTGGGTACTCTGTTCTATTTATAATAGATGAGAAATTTAATCTTTCAGCTTGTGTTACTAACATCAATGGACGGAATTTTGATTAAAAAAAATGTGATTGTATACAGTTAATGACTATATACGACAAATGGTTTAGGTCGTAAAGCACTTGCTTCAGACCTAAACCTTTGTAAAATTTATTTGGTAAGCTTACTTAAGCTCAACCTCTGCTCCAGCTTCTTCTAATGAAGATTTTAAAGCGTCAGCTTCGTCTTTAGTAACTCCTTCTTTGATTGCACTTGGTGCATCATCTACTAAACCTTTAGCTTCTTTTAATCCTAAACCAGTTAATTCTTTAACTAATTTCACAACAGCTAACTTAGCGCCACCTGCTGCTTTTAAGATTACATCAAATTCTGTTTGTGCTTCTGCAGCGTCTCCACCACCAGCAGCTGGTCCAGCCATAGCAACTGCAGCAGCAGCAGGCTCAATACCATATTCATCTTTTAAAATAGTAGCTAACTCATTTACTTCTTTAACTGTAAGGTTAACTAATTGTTCTGCGAAATCTTTTAAATCTGCCATTTTCTATCGTTTTAATAATTTTTTAATAATATATAATTGTAAAAGTGCGTACTTTTTAAATTATCCCTCTTTTTGAGATAATGTTTTAAGGATACCTGAAAGCGTACCACCACTAGATTTAAGAGCCGAAATAACGTTCTTAGCTGGAGATTGTAATAATCCAATTATATCTCCAATTAACTCTTCTCTAGACTTGATGTCTACTAACATGTCTAACTGATCGTCTCCTAAGTAAACAGCTTCTTCAATAAAAGCACCTTTTAAAAGAGGCTTTTCTGATTTTTTTCTAAAAGCTTTAATTACTTTAGCTGGAGCGTTTCCAGTTTCTGAATACATCACAGATGTATTTCCTTTTAATGTTGATGGTAAGTCTCCAAAATCTCTATCTGAAGCTTCCATCGCTTTTTCAAGTAATGTGTTTTTAACTACTGCTAATTGTACGTTTGCTTTAAAACAAGCACGACGTAAGTCTGAAGTTGTTCCTGCATTTAAACCAGAAATATCTGTTAAATAGATATTTGAATTATCAGCTAATTGCGTAGTTAATTCTTTAATTACTTGTGATTTTTCTTCTCTTGTCATAATAAAAGGTGTTAACTACTTAACCAATTTTAGTATCTACAGCTATACTAGGACTCATTGTACTTGACATAAAAATGCTCTTTACATATACTCCTTTAGATGCAGTTGGTTTAAGTTTCATTATTGTTGTTAATAATTCATTTGCATTTTCTTCAATTTTATCAGCACTAAAAGATGCTTTACCTATTGAAGCGTGAACAATACCAGTTTTATCAACTTTAAAGTCAATTTTACCAGCTTTCACTTCTGTTACAGCTTTTGCTATATCCATAGTTACAGTACCAGTTTTTGGATTAGGCATTAAACCACGAGGACCTAATACACGTCCTAAAGGACCTAATTTACCCATAACACTAGGCATAGTAATAATCACATCTACATCTGTCCAACCGCTCTTGATTTTATCAAGATACTCTTGTAAACCTACATAGTCAGCACCAGCTTCTTTTGCTTCTGCTTCTTTATCTGGAGTTACTAAAGCTAAAACTTTAACGTCTTTACCTGTTCCATGGGGAAGAGATACAACACCTCTTACCATTTGATTAGCTTTTTTAGGATCTACTCCTAAACGTATTGCTAAATCTACAGACGCATCAAATTTTGCATTAGTTATATCCTTTACTAATACTGAAGCTTCTTGAAGAGAATACACTTTATCCTTTTCAATCTTTTCTACCGCTTCTTTTTGTTTTCTTGTTAATCTTGCCATTTTAAAATCTTTTTAGGTTAATTTGGTGCATCACCACCTTTAACAGTTATACCCATAGATCTTGCAGTACCAGCAATCATTTTCATTGCAGATTCGATTGTAAATGCATTTAAATCTACCATTTTGTCTTCTGCAATAGTTTTGACTTGATCCCAAGAAACTTTTGCTACTTTTTTAACGTGAGGTTCACCTGAACCTTTTTTTATTTTGGCCGCTTCTAATAATTGAACCGCTGCAGGTGGTGTCTTAATTACAAAGTCAAATGATTTGTCTTTGTAAACAGATATCACAACTGGTAAAACTTTACCAGCTTTATCTTGGGTTCTAGCATTAAACTGCTTACAGAACTCCATGATGTTTACTCCAGCAGCACCTAAAGCGGGTCCAACCGGTGGCGACGGATTCGCTGCACCTCCCCTTACTTGTAGTTTAACTACTTTTCCTAATTCTTTTGCCATTTTGAATAATTTAGTTTTGTGTTCTTATTAAGTGGAAGCCTAAAGGAACACTTATCTCTAGTGTAACAATTATTAAATTTTTTCTACTTGCATATAACTTAGTTCTAATGGTGTTTTTCTTCCGAAAATCTTAACCATTACTTCAAGTTTACGTTTTTCTTCATTTATATTTTCAATAGTACCATCAAATCCATTAAATGGACCATCAATAACTTTAACTGTTTCTCCTTTTGTAAAAGGTATAGCAACATTTACATCTGCATCAACAGACAACTCATCAACTTTACCTAACATTCTATTAACCTCTGATTGTCTCAATGGTAAAGGATCCCCTCCTTTTGTAGCTCCTAAGAAACCTATAACATTAGTTATTGACCTAATAATATGCGGTATTTCCCCAGTTAGATTTGCTTTAATCATTATATATCCACTGAAGTAAACTTTTTCTTTTTGAATCTTTTTACCATTTCTAATTTGAATTACTTTTTCTGTAGGCACTAGAACCTGCTCTACATAATCTTGTAATCCTAATCTAGCAATCTCGTTTTCTATATAGGCTTTGATCTTATTTTCTTGACCACTTACCGCTCTAACTACGTACCATTTTTTCTCTACAACTTCAGCCATAATTATTATCCTATTAGATTAAAATACAAACTGATGACTTTACTAAAAACGGTGTCAATACCCCAAATAGCTAAAGAGAAAATAATTGAAAAAACAGCCACAAGGATAGTTAAACTTTGCGCTTCAGACCAAGGAGTCCAAGTAACATTATTTTTTAACTCACCAAATGATTCTTTTATATAGTTTACAATTCCAGCCATATTATTTTATTTAGTTTCCTTTCAAAAGAAAGGACAATTTTATTACTTCAACATTAAGAGATAATTCTCTTATAATACTTTTGCACGGGTTGAGAGACTCGAACTCCCGACACCTGGTTTTGGAGACCAGTGCTCTACCAACTGAGCTAAACCCGTAAATATAAATCAAGGCACTTCGAAAAACGAAGCACCTTAATTCTATATTTATTAAACTAGATGTTAGTCTAAAATTTCAGTTACCTGACCTGCACCTACTGTTCTACCTCCTTCACGGATAGCAAAACGAAGTCCAACATTCATAGCGATAGTTTGGATTAACTCTACAGTAATTGTTAAGTTATCTCCTGGCATCACCATTTCTACTCCACTAGGCAAAGCAATGTTTCCTGTTACATCAGTTGTACGAACGTAAAACTGTGGACGGTAGTTATTATGGAATGGAGTGTGACGTCCACCTTCTTCTTTTTTAAGGATATAAACCTCAGCTTTAAACTTAGCGTGTGGTGTTACAGATCCTGGCTTAGTAATTACCATTCCTCTAGAGATTTGAGATTTCTCAATACCTCTTAAAAGAATACCTGCATTATCTCCAGCCTCACCTCTATCAAGGATTTGACGGAACATTTCAATACCTGTAATTGTTGATGTTAATTTTTCAGCTCCCATACCAATAATTTCAACAGGATCACCAGTATTAGCAACTCCAGTTTCGATACGACCTGTAGCAACAGTTCCACGACCTGTAATTGAGAATACATCTTCAATTGGCATTAAGAAAGGCTTATCCATATCACGAACTGGTTCTTCAATCCATGTATCTACAGCTTCCATTAATTCCATTACTGTATCAACCCATTTTTGCTCACCATTTAAAGCTCCTAAAGCAGAACCCGAAACAACAGGACCATTATCTCCATCATACTCATAGAAAGATAATAATTCTCTAACTTCCATGTCTACTAATTCTAAAAGCTCTTCATCATCAACCATATCCACTTTATTTAAGAATACTACGATTCTTGGGATACCTACTTGACGACCTAATAAAATATGCTCACGAGTTTGTGGCATTGGACCATCAGTTGCAGCTACTACTAAAATAGCACCATCCATCTGTGCAGCACCTGTAACCATGTTCTTTACATAATCGGCGTGACCTGGACAGTCAACGTGTGCATAGTGACGATTTGCTGTTTGATATTCTACGTGAGATGTATTAATTGTTATACCTCTTTCTTTTTCTTCAGGAGCATTATCGATAGTATCGAAATCTCTTGCTTCTGATAAACCTGCATCAGCTAATACTTTAGTAATAGCAGCAGTTAAAGTTGTTTTACCGTGATCTACGTGTCCAATTGTACCAATATTTAAGTGTGGTTTTGAACGATCGAAAGTTGCCTTTGCCATGTTTTAATAATTTAATCTTAGTTATATAATAATATTAGTGTATTCTAAATTTTTTCTTTAAATCAGAGCCAATGACGGGAATTGAACCCGTGACCTCTTCCTTACCAAGGAAACGCTCTACCCCTGAGCTACACCGGCTTAAATATTAGAGCGAGAGACCAGGTTCGAACTGGCGACATTCAGCTTGGAAGGCTGACGCTCTACCAACTGAGCTACTCTCGCAATTATTTAAAATTCTTTGTTTAAAATTATTCATTTTTTATGGTAAAAAAATGTGGGGAGAGCAGGATTCGAACCTGCGAAGACGTAGTCAGCAGATTTACAGTCTGCCCTCGTTGGCCGCTTGAGTATCTCCCCAATTTTAAACTTCTCAATATTTTAAAGAACTTATAAAGTCAAAAACAAATGTTTTATTCTTTAATTTAAGAGCCGATGGAGGGACTCGAACCCACGACCTGCTGATTACAAATCAGCTGCTCTAGCCAGCTGAGCTACATCGGCTTTTTACTGCAATTTTTAGTTATAAAAAAAGCCCGCTATTTCTAACGGACTGCAAATGTAAATATTTATTTATTTATTCAAAACATTTTTTTGAAATATTTTAAAAATTTTATTTTAATTTTTGTTTTCGTTTTTCCAACTGTCTTCTTAAAGAAGCTACTGCTGTGTCTACACCTTCTTCAAATGACTTACATTGTTTTTTAACAATCAAGCTATCTCCTGGTACATTTATTTTTGCTTCAAATATTTTATTTAGTTTATTACTGCGATTTTCTACTTTTAAATAGACTTCTGATTGAATTACTTTATCATAATACATTTCTAACTTATTCATCCTTTTTTGAATAAAATCTAATAATTTTTGATCTGCATTAAAATTAACTGCTTGGGTGTTTACTTTCATACTTTTAATTTTATGATTAAACATTTATTTTTTGCTTCGAGGATGTGCTTTTGCATATACTTTTTTCAACTCTGCAATACTATTATGAGTATATACTTGAGTTGCTGCTAAACTTGAATGCCCTAACAATTCTTTGACAGCATTTAATTCTGCACCTTGATTTAAAAGATGTGTTGCAAAAGAATGCCTAAGTATATGCGGGCTTTTTTTTACCTTACTTGAAGCTAGACTAAAATAATCATTTATAATTCTGTAAACAAGTGTTTCGTAGATTTTAACTCCTTTTTTTGTTAGAAACAAATATTGATTATCTGTTATTATTTCTAATTGATTTCTTTCTTTAATAAACTTTTTAATACTTTCTGTTACTATTTGCAACAATGGTATTACCCTTTCTTTATTTCTTTTTCCTAGAATTTTTATTATTTTGTTTTCTATGTCTACATCTTTTAGTTTGATGTTAATTAATTCTATACGTCTAATTCCTGTTGTGTAGAATAACTCTATTATTAATTTATTTCTTAATCCTTCAAAATCCTGATTATGATTCATTTGATCTAAAACAGAAGCTACTTCTTGTTCCGAAAAAGGGATTTGCACCTTTTTACTTGTTTTAAGTGCTTTGTGTTTTGCAAGAGGATTTACTTCGACTTCATTAATTTTTAATAGAAATTTAAAAAAACTATTTAATGCAGACACTTTTCTGTTTATACTTCTATTAGCAATTCCTTTTTCTACCAAATTAACTATCCATGTTCTTATTTGAGAAAAATTAATTTGTTGAATTGTATTTGACTGATCTTCTTCTTTTAAAAACAAAAGAAAAGACTGAATATCTTTTTTATAAGCGTTAACTGTTAGCTCCGAATATTTTTTTTCGAGCAATAGATAATCTAAAAACGCTTTTAATAACATTAATTATTTGGTTTTGAACACGTCTAAATATACTGTTTTGAATTTGTTATTACAAAATAAAAATCCCACTAAAATTATTAGCAGGATTTTAATATTTTTAAAACTATTTATATAGCTTCTTGATCTTGTAATTGTTGAACATACTGGGCTTTTTGTAGCCTTGCTCTTTTCTGGATAGAAGGTTTAATAAATTGCTTACGACTGTGTAAAGCTTTTCTGTTTCCAGTCTTATCAAACTTACGTTTGTAACGCTTTAACGCTCTTTCTATATTTTCTCCGTCTTTTATTGGAATTATTAACATAGTGTCTTAACCTCCTCTCTTTTAAAATTTTGAGGTGCAAATATAAAAAGTTATTTACTTTGAGCAATCAAAAAATCTTTTTTTATTGCTTAAAAAGTGACGACCGTTTGGTTAAATCTTTAATCAATTTTTCATCTTCTTCACTTTCTAATAAAGTATTATAGTTTTCCCAAAACTCTTTATTATATGGTTTTATTGAAAAAATGTCTGGATCCCAATCTTGTTGCAATGCTTCTGCTACTTTTTCTTGATCTTGAACAATCTCTGTAAACAGAATTTCTTGAACTGTATAATAATAACGCTCTTCCTTATTAAAAAGCGCTTCTTCTTCTTTATTTATTTTTCCAGAAGGTTTATAGCCTACATTAACTAATTTAGGTGTCTCATAATAAATATAGTTTGGATACATCTTATCTTGATATTCCATATATGAAATTACAAGCTTGTGATTTATTTGGGTAGCAAATAATGTTTTACTCCTACTTCTTTGCGCTTTAGAACCTGCTTTAAGCTGATATTCTATCTTCTTAATAGCAAAGTTATCCCAATAGATATAAATCCATCCCTGAGCAATATATCCTTCGTTATAAATACCTTTAGTATTTAATCCAACAAAGTCTTCACTTTTATTAATCTTTATTTTATAGATTTTTCTTTCGTTATCAACTAAGACTGTATCTAACTTAAACTGATGTGTTTTTAATACATCTTTACCTAACAACGCTTTTGGATCTTTTGAATTTCTAACCAGGTTTAACTTACCTTTAAACAGGTTTTCTAATCCGTTTACACGTGTATCATTCCATTTAATGGATTTTATTAAAGATGATTTTGCAATTGTATCTCTTCTTAAATTCTTAGGTTTTAAATCTACGTTTGCATTATATTTTAAATAAGTTGAATGCGAAAATAGGCTATCTACATCACGTAAATCGTAACTTTTTCTTACTTGATCTACATTAATCTTTAGATTATCTTTTCCTCCTGTAACATAGCTTGAGTCATCATAAAGTGTAATTGCACTCTCTACTAACCATTTAAATTGTTTTTTGTTTCGTTCTTTATGTCTTAAAAATCCTTTTTGAAGGTAAGGCGTTTCCGGAGAATTGTCTTTTAGTTTCTCTAAAGCACGCAGTACAATATCGTTTCCTGTTTTAGGTCTGTTTTCTGCAACTATTACAACTTCGTCTAAAGACGCAACATCTTCTTCTAAAAATATTTCAAACTCATTATCAAACTGATCTATTGTTGTTTTATAGCTTTTAAACCCAATTGAAGAAATGACTATTGTATCTTTTTCATATTCTTTAGGCACTGACAAAACAAACTTACCATCTGCATTTGTAATTGTTCCTGTAGTTGTATTTTGCACATAAATACTTGCATTTTCAATGGGAAGCATGTTTAAAAAATCTACTACTTTATTTTTTAAAATTGTCTGAGAAATAGATACACTAGAGGTTAACAAAAAAATGACAATTGCTATTTGCTTGATTTGGGTAAATTTCATTTTAAATATTTTTTTACTTGGTAGCAGGCTTGTAATCTTTTCCATCAATTACCATTTTAGCAATGATTTCTCTTAAGATTTCTGAAGTACCTCCACCAATTGGTCCTAGTCTACTATCACGCAATAGTCGTGCCAATGGATAGTCTTCCATATAACCATAACCTCCTAAAAATTGAAGACAGTCATAAATAACCTCATCTGCCATTTTTGTAGATTTTAACTTAGACATTGTAGCTTCTTTAACTACATATTCTCCTTTATCCAATCTAGAAGCGACAGAATAATTAAAGGTTTTACAAATTTCTAGATCTGCATAATGATCTGCTATTTTATGTCTTAAGGCTTGAAAACGATCTATTGTTTTTCCAAACGCAGTACGTTGTGACATATAATTTAATGTATATTCTAAAGCAAATTGCGTGCGTGCATGTGCATTAATACCCATAATTAATCGTTCTGTAGCAAAGTGCTGCATGATATACGCAAACCCTTTGTTTTCTTCACCCATTAAATTTGAAGCAGGTATTGTAACATTATCAAAAGCAATCTCACCTGTATCAGACGCACGCCAACCTAACTTATCTAGCTTAGTTGCAGACACACCAGGCGTATCTCTGTCTATTAAAAATATACTTATACCTTTATTTCCTAATTCTGGATTTGTTTTTGCTGCAACTACTAAATAGTCACTATATACACCATTAGTTATAAATGTTTTTGAACCATTTATAACATAATTATCTCCTTTTTTAACAGCTGTGGATCTCATTCCTGCAACATCACTACCTCCAAAAGGTTCTGTAATACACAAACAACCTATCATATCTCCTGTAATACTTGCAGATAAATATTTTTCTTTTATTGCTTCACTTCCTTCTGCTTTTAAATGCGTCATTGCCAAATAAGCATGTGCCCACATTGCAGCAGCAAAACCAGCAGAATTAATACGTTGTAGTTCTTCCAGAAAAATAACCATATAAAATAAGTCAAGATCTAGTCCTCCATATTGCTCTGGGTAACTAATCCCAAAAAAGCCCATATCACCAATTTTTTTCCAAATAAAACGATCTATCGTTCCTGTTTTTTCCCATTTTTCAATGTGAGGCACGACTTCTTTTTGCAAAAAATCTCTTAAGCTTTCTCTAAATAATTGATGTTCTTCGTTGAAGTACATACTTTCCATACGTCAGTTTTTAGGTGATTTATTCTAGGCGTAAAGATAACTTAATTATCTCTATTTTTTTGATTGGAAAATCTTTAACTTTTAGTAATTCGTCTAAGGACTTAAACCCATCACGTAGTGTGCGTGCTTCTATTATATTATGTGCAACTTCATAATCAATAAACTTAATAGTTACTAGTTGCGATTTGGTTGCAGTGTTTAAAGCAATTTTAGTAATTGCTCTTGGTGTTTTTATACTAAAATTATCTTTTATATTCTGGATTACATCAGGTTCCAAACCATATACATCTTGTAATTCTATAAAACTATGAAATCCATTTATTTTAGTCCTATATTTTACTATTCGCTCTGAATATGATGGTCCAATACCATATATTTTTTGAAGTTGTGCAGCTGTAGCTGAATTTAAATCTAGTTTCTGACTTTCGGTTTTTGGTTGCTTTGAAAACGACTTACTAAAAGTCTTCTGTTTAGGTTTAGGATTAGTAACCCAATCTGGGAATTTAAAATAAGGCGAAATTTTTGCAAGCAATGAATCTGAAACCTTTGTTACTTGCTGAAACTGGCTAACAGAATTTATCCATTTGTCTTGTTTTCTGAAGTTTAACAATCTATCAATTTCTTGATTTGTCATCCCTAAATTATAGCCTTTATAATCTGTAATAAAATTAGGGTTAAAAGGATAAATTTTAGGTTTTTTATTTTCAATCTCAACAGTTTTTAAAGAGTCTACCTGTTGTACAAATGCTAAGACTTGACCTTGATTAATTTCAAAGCTATTATTGTCGTCCATCAATTTTGGTAGTAATAAATGATAAAACCCTTGAACTGAAAGTATAATTAGCAACAATAGAAAAATCCCACTCCTTTGTTTTTTAGAAAACTTGAAGTAGGATTTTAAATTCATTTTAAAAAAAAATTATTCAGAAGCCTTAACTCCTTTAATTGCTGACATATATTTTTTAAGTTCTTCTCTTACTTTAGGAGCTAATAAAACTAGACCTACCATATTTGGAACCATCATTGCAAAAATCATGGCATCAGAGAAACCTATTACAGAACCTAAACTAATCGAAGCTCCTACTATTACAAATAAGCAGAACAATACTTTATATGCGTATTCCATTTTTTTAGTTCTTCCAAATAAATAAGCCCAACCTTGATATCCATAATAAGACCAAGAAATCATTGTACTAAATGCAAATAACACTACTGCAATCGTCAATACATATGGAAACCAACTAATTGCGCTTTCAAATGCTCCAGAGGTTAATAATATAGCTCCTGCATCATCCAATCCTGCATTAGCTGCAGTAACATTACCTGTAATAATCAATACTAAAGCAGTCATTGTACACACTACTACTGTATCAATAAAAGGTTCTAATAAGGCTACTAAACCTTCAGAAGCTGCATATTTTGTTTTTACTGCTGAGTGCGCAATAGAAGCAGAACCAACACCAGCTTCGTTAGAGAAAGCTGCACGTCTAAATCCTTGTACTAACACACCAATAACACCACCAGCAACACCTTCTGGGCTAAATGCACCATTAAAGATTTGTGTAAATGCGTCTCCAATCATATTATAATTAACAATAATTACAAATAAAGAAGCTGCTACGTAAATGACTACCATAAATGGTACAATCTTATCTGTTACTTTGGCAATTTTTTTAATTCCTCCAATAATAACAATACCAACTAGTACAGCCATTACTAAACCAAACATCCATCTATAACCATGTATAAAAGATTGTTCACCACCTGTCATATGCTCGAATAATTGAGCTGCTTGGTTAACTTGAAACATGTTACCACCACCAAAAGATCCTCCAATAACAAAAATTGCAAAAATAACCGCTAGGACTTTTCCTAAACCAGCCATTCCTTTATCCTTAAGACCTTTTGTTAAATAATACATTGGTTCACCAAATACAGTTCCATCCTCTGCAATATCTCTATATTTTACACCTAAAGTACATTCTACAAATTTAGAAGCCATACCTAAAAATCCTGCAACAATCATCCAAAATGTTGCTCCAGCTCCACCAATAGATACCGCAATTGCAACTCCAGCAATATTACCTAAACCTACTGTTGCAGACAATGCAGCAGTTAGTGCTTGGAAGTGTGACACTTCTCCTTCGTGGTTTTCAATAGCTATAGTTTCAATATTATCTCCTCCAGGAGTAGAGTCTCCTGCTCCAACCAAAGATTCGTGATGATCTAAGTCGTCATACTTACCTCTTACAATATTTACAGATGTCAAAAATCCTCTAAAGTTTATAAACCTAAAATAGAATGTAAAATAAATGGCTCCTAATATTAAAGGAAACAATACCCAAAACACTTGAGTAAAAGGTGCTGTTGCTTTTAAAGAAACCATATTTGGCATATCCTTTTTAGCAACTTTAAAACCACCATCATTAATAATGATATTATCGTTTGAGGTTGTAAGAGCTAAACTTGAAGCTGTACGATTACCCATTTTAATTGAGCTAACATAAAGCGAATCATTTTTTTCTTCTATTTTATATAAATCACTGTCTTTTTTTAAATCAATATTTACATCCTGATCTACAGAACCAAAAGGTATTTGATAGAATATACCTTTAACAAACCAACCTGTTGCGTCTCCAAAAGCTTTGTCTATTTTTTCATCTAAACCTTTTTCTTTCTCAACGCTAGCATCTTGAGCAAAAATTAAAAGTGGTATTATTAAAGTTAAAATTGAAAGAAGATATTTCTTCATAATTAAGTTATTTGTTAGTTAAAAGTTTAGTTAGACTAGCAATATGCGAAAAATTGCTGAATTTTTAAAAGAAAACCTGTTAAATACTTGATTAGTCTAAGCTAAAAACAGCATTTAATTTCTGGATTTGCTCTGGTCGTCCAAGTACAATTACTTTAGAATTTGGCACTAATTTAAGTTCGGCTTCAGGATTAACAATATATTCTCCATTTCCGTTTTTAAAGCCAATGACTGTACAACCTGTTTTATGACGTAAGTCTAAATCTTTAATCGTTTTTACAACTGTATTTGGGTCGTATAGTTTTTCTACTTGTACTTCTTCAATATTTATATTATTCTCTCCTACAATTGCCAGATTATCTATAAACTCTATTAAATCTGGAACAACTACTAAAGATGCCATATGGTCTCCTCCAATACGATCTGGTAAAATTACATTGTTTGCTCCTGCAAGTTTTAGTTTTTGGTAAGATGTTTCTTGAGACGCACGACTAATAATTTTTAAATCTTTTTTTATTTGTCTTGCAGATAATACTACAAATAAATTATCTGCATCATTTGGCAATGCAGAAATTAAAGTATTTGCACGATCTATTCCTGCTTGCATTAACACCTCATCTTCATTTGCATTTCCATACACAAAAGGTGTATTTTCGTTTTCAAATTTTTCTATAATTTCTTTATCTCTTTCAATAATAACAAAAGGTTTGTCATGTGCTAATAACTTTGTAGCAGCTTGTTTTCCGTTTCGTCCATAACCACAAATAATAATATGGTTTTTAAGCGCATCTATTTTTTTCTGCATTTTCTTTTGTTTTAGTTCTTCTAGATTACTTCTACTTAAAATAAACTCTGTTATTATCGTTAAAGCATAACCAACAATTACAACACTGGTTAAAATTAAAAATATAGTAAAGATTTTTGATACATTATCCAAAGGTTGTACCTCTCCAAAACCAACAGTAGTAATTGTTATTACTGTCATATACAAAGCATCTACCCAAGTATAATTAGACATTAATTTAAAGCCTAACACACCTATTACAAGCAATACAATTAACAATGTAATTGCTGTGTATATTTTAAATCTGTATAATGTTATTAATGGGTTAGTCATAGATTTAGAGGTCAAACACAGACGATCGTTTAGTATATATAATATCCTTTATACGCATCCAAAAAGCAAAAAATAAATACAATGCAAAACCAAAACCAAGGGTTGCAAAGGTTAAGTACATAAAACTGGTACGTACTATTTTTGCTCTAATACCTAGACGGTCTGCAATACGTTGACATACGTGATAGCCTCGTTTTTGAAAATAGTGTAATGGCTTGTATAAAAATTGCATACTGCAAGGTAATAAAAGGTTTTTGACTTTAAAACACTTAAAGCTAATATTCTATTTACTTTTTAAGTATAAGTCTTTCGTTTTAAAAAAGAAAGAAAGCCAGGTTTTGTTTAGATTATCTGGCTTTTAACGCTATAAAGTTCTTGATACAATTTTTCGTACCTCAAAATCACTGGAACTGACGTTAATCTTAAAATATTTAGCTATTAGTTAAAATGTCATTACCAATTGCACATTTTAAACAATAATTTTTGTCGCAATAGTTATTTTTTAGTTGAATAACTGCTTGACTTTGTAAAGCAGATTTTGATGACACCTTTAGGGTTTTAAATTTATCTACAATACTATTTTTTTCTGGTTTTAATTGTTCCATTAATTTAATAATACTATCATCTATTGATTTGCCTTGTTGTTTTGCGTAGCAGAATTTAAGCGGAATGATTGTATTTATTAATAGTAAGTCTATAAAAGCTTTGGTTATTTTTTTCTTACTTGTTTTAGACACTTTGTCAAACGTATAATGAGTTTCCCAAAAGGTAGATGTTGACACAGAAAACAAGTTATAAATATCCTCTAAACTATCTAAAGTTATCACTTTAGAAAACAAACTTTGATGCACATGGTAAAGATTGGCTAATTGAGACAATCTAATGGTTGGGAAATTTGGTGGTCGTAATCTAAAAAACTGAAACGGACTTACACTTGTATTTTCTATCCTAAATTTTTGTTTTAAAAACGCATATTCCTTTTGAAGCGCAATATAATAAGCCTCTTGCACATCGTCCTCCAACATATTAGCTTGTCCATAAAACAAAGCTTCTAAGCTTTGTAAATTATTTTGCTGTTTTCTAACTACTGAAAAATCAAAACTATTTGCCAGACTAAAAAAGGCATCACTATTAACTTTTAATCCAAAATTTTTAGTCAGTAATTTAAACAATACTGCTTCCCAATTATTATTGGCAGTTTCCAGAATAGCTTCAATATCTTTTGCTTTACGCTCTAGACGCTCAAAAAATAAGCGTTCTAACCAGTTATTAATTGTAAATGGACTGACCTCTGCAACAGTATTTTGACAATTAATCCAGGTTTGTTTGCTATTAAATAATTTGTGATAATTATTTAAAGCAGTTTTGGATACGTAATTTTTAAGCTGCAAGGTTGGGATTTGTGTATTGTCTTTTCTAAAAATAGCAGTATCATGCTCCCAAACCACATGCAAGATTACATTGTCATAATTAGTATCTACCTCATGATTATGCACAAACCAATCGCTAGATTTTATGTGTATCTCTACATTTCCTGCCCATAATTGGTCATCAATAGTTATTTGTGCATTAAAAAAATCTGGTCCTGTATTATGGTTGTGTGTGCCAACACTAGTAATGGTTACTGGTTGGCTATTTGTGGTTAGCAAATTTGAAACTTCAAACTTTTTTAGCTTCCAGAGATAGTGTAAAAAATCTTCTTGCATGGTTTAAAGTTACACATTTTTTTGTAAGAAACATACGTAGTTCTACGTATTGATTTTCTGACAAAAAATAGCTAACTTCGTTGAACGATTGATAAAAAACATTAAAACGATTTTTTATCAGAGAAACATTAGCCAAAATAGCGCGAAAAAATCCTGACACTTTAAAAAAAGTCGTTTAAAACAATGATTTTTCAGTAATAAAAAGTGAAAAAAATCTCACTCAAATGTGGAAAAAAACAGGAACCTGAAAATTGCTGAACACTCACTGGCTCGTGGAAAATTCTTTGTGGGAATTTAGCAAGTTTACGGAATTTACTCAAACTGTAGAAAACCAAAATTGCGGAATTGAGCAAAATGCGGAATTAAAATCTTTGTGGAACTTTCACTCAAACGCTGAATATTGGAAAAATAAAAAAAAAAGGAATTATAAACTGAAAAAAAAATACTTTGGCTAACACCTTGTATAAAAAATTGCTTAATTTGGCTTAACCGAAAGTTTGTGCTTTTTTATAAACTATATTTTTCCTGCGGAAAAATAGCCGTTCACTTAAAACGCAAATTTCCATACAAAAACACGTTCAACGAAATACATAAAAAAACTCACCATTAAAATGGTGAGTTTTTTTATATTTTATTGATGAGATTGCTTCGTTCCTCGCAATGACAAGTTAAAGAATTTGCTTATTCTATGTAACCCATTTTACGCATCCAATCGTCATTATACATTTTACCTACATATCTGCTTCCATGGTCATGGAATAATACTACAACAACATCGTCTTTAGTAAAGTGTTCTTTTAATTGTAAGACTCCTTTTATTGCAGATCCTGCTGAGTTACCTAAAAACATACCTTCTTCTTTAGATAGTCTTTGTGTGTACACACAAGCATCTTTATCTGTTACTTTAGTAAAACCATCTATAATACTAAAATCTACGTTTTTTGGTAGGATATCTTCTCCAATACCTTCTGTTACGTAAGGATAGATTTCCTTCTCGTCAAAAATACCAGTTTCGTGGTATTTTTTAAAGACTGATCCATAAGTGTCTACTCCCCAAATTTTTATGTTTGGATTTTTTTCTTTTAAATATTTACCAACTCCAGAGATGGTTCCTCCTGTACCAACACCTACTACAAAATGCGTAATTTTCCCATCTGTTTGTTCCCAAATTTCTGGTCCTGTACTTAGGTAATGTGCTTTTGCGTTACTTGGGTTGTCATATTGGTTAACATACCAACTGTTTGGTGTTTCTTCTCCTAATCGTTTTGAAACCGAGTAATATGATCTTGGATCGTCAGGCTCAACAGCTGTTGGACAAACCACTACTTCTGCTCCTACTGCTTTTAGGATATCTACTTTTTCTTTAGACTGCTTATCTGCCATTACAAAAATACATTTGTATCCTTTTATTATGGCTGCTAATGCTAATCCCATTCCTGTATTACCAGAAGTCCCTTCTATTATAGTTCCGCCTGGTTTTAAACGTCCATCTGCTTCTGCATCTTCTATCATTTGTAATGCCATACGGTCTTTTACCGAGTTTCCTGGGTTAAAGGTTTCGTATTTAGATAATACTAAACATGGTAACTCTGCTGTTAACTTGTTTAATTTTACTAATGGTGTGTTACCTATGGTTTCTAATATGTTTTTTGCGTATTTCATAATAATTTTTGCTCTTGCAAAAATAGTTAAAAGTTAAAAGTTAAAAGTTAAAAGTTGACTTATTTTACAAAACTGCCTATTTGAAGGTTGTTTAAAGGATTACTCATCTATTTTATTTGAGAAGAAATCCTGATTACTTTGTAGTTGAATTGGCAACTTTTTATTTATTGTCAAAAATGAAAAAAAAGATATAGCAAAAAACCTAAACCCTTATTATAACTCCAAAATATTATTTAATCAAAACGTATTGCTTTTACTGGCGAAATTTTTGAAATAATATAAGATGGTATTAATAGCATTAGTAAACATAAAATGAAGGTTCCTACGTTTAATGCGATAATGTAACCTATATTTATATAAACAGGCACTGCTGAAACATGGTAGGTTTTTGGATCTAACGGAATTAGCCCAAAGTATTTCTGCAATAATAAGAGGCTTATACCTATTAAATTACCCCAAAACAGTCCTTTTAGGATTAGGTATGCTGCGTTGTATAAAAATATTTTACGAATACTTAAGTTTGCACTTCCTAGTGCTTTTAAAATCCCAATCATTTGCGTGCGTTCTAAAATTAGAACTAATAATGCGGTTATCATATTGATACCTGCTACCAAAATCATGATACCAATTATTGCATAAATGTTATTGTCAAAAATTGCTATCCACTCAAAAATTAAAGGGTATTCTTTATCTACTGTTTTGGCAACTAACTGTGATGGGACTTGCTTATAAATGTCGTTTCCAGTTTGCTCTAGTGTATTATAATCGTTTATAAACACCTCAAAACGTCCTACTTGGTTGTCTTTCCATTTGTTAAATTTTTGAATATGTCTAATGTCTCCAATAACATATAATTGGTCAAACTCTTGCAAACCTGAATCGTATATCCCAACAATATTAAACGTTCTTACATTTGGCGGTTTTGAGGTGTCTTCTTTTAAAAAGTAGGTATTTATCTTATCATTAAGTTTTAGTTGCAACCTATTAGCTAAATAACTTGACATTAATATGTCAGCGTTTAGTTTTTTGGTGTAATCTGGCAAACGTCCTTCTATTAAAAAGTCTTTAAAATACTGCCAATTATAATCTGCACCTACACCTTTTACAACAACATATTCAAAATCGTTTTCTAATCTTATTATTCCGGATTTTGTTGCTGTACCTTGGATATGGCTAACTTCTGGAACACTTTTAAACTCTGGATAAAAATCTTTATCAGTAGAAATTGGTCTAATACTTTCTTGTGAGTTATTATTATCGTAATTTTCGATAATGCTATGACCATTAAAAGCGATGACTTTTTCTCTAATTTTTTGTTGTAAGCCAATACCTGTTGCAATAGCAATCATCATTACAATAATACCTAATGCAATTGCTACAATACCAATTTTTATTATTGGTGCTGATATGCTACTTTTATACGCTTTACTATCAATTATGCGTTTAGCTATAAAAAACTCGAAATTCAAACTAGATTATGCGATTTAATGTTTTCAAAAATACAGTTTTATTATTTGTTTTAGTATTAATTTCTTGTGCTTCTAAAACGAAAAACAAGAATAACGATACTGCTACTGTTTTGGCTAAAACCGAAACTACAATAGATAACACAAAGCTTAAACCAATTATTGTTGGTGCAAATCAAACTGAAGCGTATTTACCATTTTTAAAAGGACAACGTGTTGGTATTGTGGCTAATCAAACTAGTGTTGTTTTTAAAAAAGTCATAAGTAATAAGACAAAAGATATACACTATACACATATTGTTGATAGTTTAGTGGCTTTACAAATGGACATTAAAAAAGTATTTGCTCCAGAACATGGTTTTAGAGGTACAGCAGATGCTGGAGAAGTGGTTAAGGATGGTAATGATGTAAAAACTGGATTGCCTATTATATCGCTTTACGGAAAAAACAAAAAACCTACAGCAGATCAACTTAAAGATATTGACGTTGTAATTTTTGATATCCAAGATGTTGGTGCACGTTTTTATACTTACATATCGTCTTTACATTATGTTATGGAAGCTTGTGCTGAACAAAACAAAACACTGATTGTCCTTGATAGACCAAACCCAAATGGGCATTATATTGATGGTCCAATTTTAGAAACAGAACACAAAAGTTTTATTGGTATGCATCCAATACCTGTTGTACATGGACTAACTATTGGTGAATATGCACAAATGATAAATGGCGAAAAATGGTTAAAAGATAAAGTACAGTGTAATTTAAAAGTAATTACAATTAAAAATTACGATAGACAAATTACTTACAATTTACCTATAAAACCATCTCCAAACCTACCTAATGCTAAAGCTATAAACTTATATCCTAGCTTGTGCTTTTTTGAAGGTACTAATGTAAGTGCTGGACGTGGTACGGATTTACAGTTTCAGATTTATGGTTCTCCGTTTTTACCAAAGACAGACTATACTTTTACACCTCAACCAAATGAAGGTGCAAAGTACCCAAAACATCAAAACAAAACTTGTAACGGTTTTAATTTAAGTAACACCAAACATCTAAGTAGTTTAAATTTAAGCTACTTAATTAAGGCTTATAATACCACAGAAAACAAAGCAGATTTCTTTTTAAAGAATGGTTTTTTTACAAAGTTAGCTGGAACAAAAACATTGCAACAACAAATTGTTGCTGGTTGGAGTGAAGACAAAATAAAAGCCACTTGGACAAGTGGCTTAAATGAGTTTTTAGTATTAAGGGAACCTTATTTATTATACTAAATTATTTTTTGTTTTTTCTGTCTTCTTCTATAGCTTCCTCATACTTTTTACCGTTTGGTCTAAGGTGCTCTTTTCTGTACTCTTCTCTTGATTGCTTTTCTAAGCCTTCATTTTCTACATCAGAAATATTATAGTCAACTTTTTTTCTTTCGATTTCTCTAGATTTTTCAGCCTTTTCGCGTTCTAATCTACTTTTTTCTATCTCTCTTTTTTTATCTGTTTCAGCAGATGCTATAGCTTGTCTTTCTTTACGTTTTGCTTCAGCTTTAGCTCTTTCTTTAATAGCTTTTCTATTAGCTTCTATTTGCGCTAATTGTCTTTCTTCTTTTGCTTTAGCTTCAGCAATAGCCTTTTCTTTAGCTTCTTTTTCCTTAGCTTGAGCTAATGCTAACTCCTTCTTTTCTTTTGCTTTAGCTTCAGCTACAGCTTTTTCTCTAGCTTCTCTTTTTTTGTTTTCTGCTTGCACTAAAGCGCGTTCTTTATTTGCTTTTGCATCAGCTTCTTTTTTAATACGTGCTTTTCTCTCACGTTCTTTAGCTTCAGCTTCAGCTCTAGACTTACCAGGTTTTGGAGCAACATTTGCTAAACGTGTATCTCTTTCTTTTTTACCTCTTGGTGTAATGTTTCTTTTACGTAGTTCTGCTTCTGGCAAACTGGCTCTTAAAACATCTTCTTCTAAATCTGCTACAGCATTGCTAGGTTTAGATATAGCTCCTATTCTATTTAAAGAAATAGGGTAAACCGCATCTTCTCTGTAAGCTACAACTGTGTAACGTCCAACTGCAAAATGGTGTAAAGGTATTTTTGCTTCTTTACTTCCTAAATCCATTAAAACAGATTCTTTCTGACTATGAAACAAGAAACTAAATCTAAATATTTGCTTGCTACTTTTAAGTATAATAGTATCTCCTGTTCTGTTTAAAACATGGACAAGTCCTGCTTTTGTAGCATTAACATTTTCAACAATAGTCGTTCTGCTGCTTGATTGCGAGAAAGAAAGAGTACTTAACAATAGTGTTAAGAAAAGTAGGTATGTTATTTTTTGCCTAATCATAATTTATCAATTATAGTTTACGCTAAATCAGTTTAAGGGGAAGTCAAATTTATAATGAAATCGGGATATTCTTCATTAATCTTATAATAATTTACACAAAATTAGCCAAACGACACAAAAAAGTCGACGAACAACTAATTTACCTGATTATCAATGATTTATAACGTAAAAGTTATTTGTTACTGATATATATTCAAAAAATATACCAAAAATGTTTCATATTGATAAAATATTGTAAAAAACTATAAAAACATCCTAAATATTAGTCTGTAGTTGGGTTGCGATATTTATGAAAAGGTTGTTTTAATAAGTGGCCTAAATCGCTGTTTTCTTCTTCATTTGGAAACGTGTCTACACCATAGATGATTTTATCTCTATCCAAAGTCATATAAGTACCAAAAAGCCTGTCCCAAACCGAAAATATATTTCCATAATTAGAATCTGTATATGGTAATTTATAATGATGATGAATCTTGTGCATATCTGGAGAAACCAGTACAAAACTAATGGCTTTATCTACAGATTTTGGCAACCTAATATTTGCATGAGAAAACTGTGTTGCCACTAAAGATAAGGATTGGTATAAAAACACAATTGCAATTGGTGTACCAACAATAAAAACACCTATTAAAGTAAAAGTAAAACGTATCATGCTTTCTAGAGGATGATGTCTATTTGCAGTTGTTGTGTCTACTTTATGGTCACTATGATGCACCAAATGCACCATCCATAAAGGTTTTACCTTATGCTCTACATAATGTGCTAAATAAGCTCCAAAAAAATCTAATAACAATACACCTAAAATAACTTTAAACCATAAAGGCATTATAGGAAGCCAATTAATAATTCCAAAATTATTAGCCTCAACCCAATCTGAAGTATACAAAAGCAAACCTGCTAATGCAAAGTTTATAATAATAGTTGTAGCTGTAAAAAACAAATTTGGCCAAGCATGTTTCCATTTTTTATAGCTAAAGTTAACTAATGGCACCAAGCCTTCTAGTACCCAAAATAAAGTGATTCCTCCAATTAAGATTATTGCTCTATGTGGAGGCGGAATAGTTTCAAAATAATTAGTTATAGTTTCCATTTTTCAATTTTAATAAAGGTACAAAATATTAAAGTTTAACACGTTTTTTCATCTCTTCAACAATATTAAAAGCAGCTGGACAAATTGCTACATTTTTTAATGTTAGATTAGATATCTGTTGAAATTTTTTTCTGTCTGTATGCGGAAACTCCGCACATGCTTTTGGACGTACATCGTAAATAGAACAATAATTATCTGCTCCTAAAAAAGTACATGGCACAGACTGTAAAACGTAATCGTTCTCTTCGTCAAGACGCAAATAGCTATCTATAAATTGTTGTGGTTTTTGCCTAAAATGTTTAGCAATACGTTGTACATCTTTATCTGTAAATAAAGGACCTGTTGTTTTACAACAATTTGCACAGGTTAAACAATCTGTTTTTTTAAACTCGTTATTATGCAATTCTTGCATTAAGTAATCCAATTGCTTAGGTGGCCTTTTTTTTAGCTTGGTAAAAAAGGTTTTGTTTTCCTTATGCTTATCTTTGGCAAGCTTTGGGAGATTATTTAAAAATTCTTCCATAAAGCAAAAATACTATTTTTAGAGATACTTCGACTGAGCTCAGTGACAATTAAACAAACATGAAAGACCTTTTTGGAAAAGCCTTATTAGATTATCATAATGGTAATTATACTGAAGACTTAATAACCTCCACAAATATTTCTGATGAGGATGAGTTACCACTTCCTTATCTTTTCAGGACTTATAAAGACATGCCTAAGTTAGAACAAAAGGCTTTACAATTATCCAATGGAAAAGTACTTGATGTTGGTTGTGGAGCTGGTAACCATAGCTTGTATTTACAAGACAAAGGGTTATCTGTAAAAGCTATTGACATCTCAAAAGGAGCAATTAACGTTTGCAAACAAAGAGGTGTTATTACTACTGAAAAAAAAGCACTTCTAGACGAAACTGAAACCTTTGACACTATACTTTTATTAATGAATGGTACTGGAATATTCCAGACGTTAAATAAAGTATCAAAATACTTAACGCATTTAAAATCTTTATTAAATAAAGATGGACAAATCTTGATAGATTCTAGTGATATAAAGTATATGTATTTAGATGAAGATGGTGGATTCTGGCAAGATATGAATGCTAATTATTATGGCGAATTAGATTATTTTTTAAGTTATAAAGGCGAAAAAGAAGAACCAATGAAATGGTTATATCTTGATTTTAATTTATTGCTTACAGCTTGTAAAGCTGTTGGTTTAAAATGCGAAATGCTCGCGGAAGGCGAGCATTTTGACTATTTGGCTAGGATATCCTTTTAGATATCAAATCCTTTTTCTGATAGTTTAGCAATCATACTTTTATATAAATCTCCACTCCACATAATTGAGATATCACTCATTGAAGCATTCATAGAATCTTGAGAACTAACAATTTTTTGTCCTGTTTCGCTTTGATAAAATTCTTTTAAAATAATTTTATCTCCTTCAGTTAAGTTTTCTGGTTTAAACATATTTTTACCAGCTTTTGTAGCATATAATTTGTTCATGTTTTTTACATCTTCATGTGTAAAGTGTCCTCTGTAAGCGCTAACAATCATTTGTGCTAGCTCATCTAAAGACGCTGGTTTTTCTGCTTTAAGCTCTGTCCAAACTTCTGTTGGCACTTCTTGAGATGCAAATTGCTCTTCAAGCATTGTAAACATTTGGTCCACTACACCTTCATAATACGCTATTGTACCATTACTTTTAATACACTTTTTTACATCTTCACTATATTGATCTACTTGTGCGAAGCTTACTGTACCAATTGCTAAAAAGCATACTAATGCTATAATTTTTTTCATTTTTGTCGGTTTAATTTTTTATAAAAATGCAACTATTGTGCCACACCATTAATAAACGTTTGTTTTACTTTAATATTAGGGATTTCTTTTTCATAAATTACCATAATATCTTTATCTAGTATAATAAAGTCTGCAAATTTACCAATTTCTATGCTACCTTTTTCATTTTCTTCAAAATTGGCAAAAGCTGCCCAAATGGTCATCCCTTTTAAAGTTTCTTCTCTTGTCAATCCATTGTCTTTATTAAATCCACCTTCCGGAAATTGCTTTACATCTTGTCTAGACACTGCTGCATAAAAAGTTAAAAATGGACTAACTTACTCTACCGGAAAGTCTGTACCTAAAGCTACTCTTCCGCTTTTTTCTAACAATGTTTTATATGCATAAGCACCTTTTATTCTATCTTTTCCTAAACGGTCTTCTGCCCAATACATGTCACTAGTTGCATGTGTTGGCTGAATGGAAGGAATGATGTTTTTGTTTTTAAAATAATTAAAATCATTGTCTGTAATGACTTGTGCATGCTCTACTCTCCATCGACTATCGGTTTTTCCTTTTAAGGTTTTCTCATAGGTTTGTAATACAAATCTATTAGCAGAGTCACCAATTGCATGTGTATTCATTTGATAACCAGAATTAGCAATTTTGACTGCTAAATCTTGGTATTGTTTTTTACCAATAACCAATGCTCCAAAATGGTTATGTTGGTCTGAATACTCCTGTTTTAAAGCTGCTCCTCTAGATCCTAAAGCTCCATCTGCATACACTTTTACAGATTGTACGTTTAGCCTGTCTGTTTTTATCTTTCCTTTAGGCAAATAGTAATCTAAGTTTTCTTTTTTATTACTAATCATTGCATAGATACGCATGTCCAATTTACCAGCTTGTTGTAAGCTATCAATCAATTGTATTGTTTGTTTATCCAATCCAGCATCAGACACTGTCGTTAGCCCTAAATCTGTACAAATTTTATGTGCTTCTAATAATGCATCTATCTGTTGTTGTTGTGTTGGTTCTGGAAAAATAGCTTCCACCAACTCCATTGGGTTATCAATTAAAACTCCTGTTAATTCTCCATTTTTTTTAAGAATTTCTCCTCCTTCTATTTTAGTGCTTTTATTAATACCTGCTAAATCTAAAGCTGCTTGATTACATAACATAGCATGACCATCAATTCTGGTTAAAGCAACTGGTGTTTCTGGATACAATCTATCTAATAAAGCTTTGTTAGGGTATACTTTTTCATCCCAATCGTTTTGGTCCCAACCTCTTCCAATAATAAATGTATTGCTTCTTTCATTTTGAAAATCTATGACTGTTCTCATAACTTCATCAAAACTAGTTGTACCTACCAAATTAACGCGTAACTGGTTTAATCCTAAACCGTAAAAATGACAATGCGCATCAATAAATCCAGGTAAAACTGTTTGTCCTTTAGCATCTATAGTATTTGTAGCTTGATATTTATTATTTATATCTGAAGTCGTTCCAACCTCAACAAACTTACCGTCTTTTACTGCGAATGCTTGAGCCTTACCAAACGTACTGTTTACAGTATATACATTGGCATTAGTTATAATGGTATCGACTTCTGTTTTATTTGAAGTACAAGACATTAGTATCAAAAATAAAATAAGAAGCTGGTTGATTTTCATGGTTTGAAATTTTGGTAAATATAAGAATAAAAAAAGCCTCAAATTGAGGCTTAGTTTTTATTAATTGATGAGCTTCCTTTTTTTTCAAAGAAATTAAAAATCAAACTTATAAGTTGCTCCAGCTAAAAACTGAATACCTTGTACTGGTGTGTTTTGCCATTTTGTGTATTCTTCTCCAGCAATATTATTTGCTTTTGCAAATACAGAAAAACGATCGTTTATATGATAACCTACATGTGCATTGGCATCAAAATAGCTGTCTAATGTAACCACTCCAAATGTTGGAGATATTAAACTAGGCACATTAAATTGGTCTTTACGTTCTCCTATATAAAACAAGTTTGCTCCTGCAAACCAATGGTCATTGATTTGATAATCTAAAAACACAGATGCTTTTATGTCTGGAAGGTTCCAAGCTTCAGCTTCTGTTTTAGTATCATAAGAAAAATATTCTCCTTTAATTCCTAAGGTAAAATTTCTATTAATATCTACATTTAATTCTCCAGCAATACTAAACGTTGTTACATCATCATAAGTGACACCAAAAGAGTTTCCGTAGGTATAAGCTTCTGTTGTTTGCGTAATATCATTATTTACAAATAATGGTTTGTTTTTTTCTGCTTTATAATGTCCACTAACAGAATAACTCATAGTATTAGACAGCTTCCCTTTTAATCCAGCAAATGCATTGTATTGCTGATCTGTTGGCGCAATAAAAAGGTTTGGTGAAACAAATGCATTGTCTTGAGCAAAATCATAATATGAATTTTGAATCAATCCACCTTTTACACCTCCAAAAGCGATTAAAACTTCATCAACCAATCTATAACTTGCAGCTATATTTGGATAAATAAAGAATTTGCTTTTACTAGCTTCAGTATCGTTTAAAAAGACTGCTTTAACACCTAAATCAACTGTTAAATCATCTTGTTTTAACTGAAACGTTGGTGCTACACCAACTTGAAAATTACCATATTTTAACTCTGCATCAATAGCATAAGCTCTATCAAAATTACCACCTAAATAATCTATAAACACTTCTGTTTTTACTTCGTTATCTTGAATGTTAATTATTCCAATTCCGTTAGCTTTAAATCTGTTTTCTCCTGATCCATAACTATCTCCAAAACGTCTAAAAAACACACTTCCAGAAGATAAAATAGCATCTTCAAAAGTAATATCTCCTCCAACATATGCATTGGTAAAATTATGGCCAACATCTAAAGTATCTGCTGTAGCTTGATTAAATAAAGGTTGTTGTAAACCATACCAATTATAGGTTTGATACTGAAAACCACCTAAAACTGACCAGCTGTAATCACGATTATTTTTACTATAATTTAAATTAAGTTTAGAATCTGAAAACCCATTATCTGTCAATACATTTTCTATATCTCCTTGAGAGGAATGATGACCAATATAAGCACTAAACACTTCATCTCTTCCAATTGCATGATTAAGATATACTTCTCCTAAAACAGTAGTATAAGTACCAACACCTAAGGTTGCATAATTATTAAAAAGTTTTACTTTTTTAGCTTTATCAACTACAGCTGCTTTACCTTTTGCAGGTGTAAACGTTGATGCTACTGGAAAAGAAAATATATTATATTTTACTTCTTTTTTAGTTGTTGTTTCTGTGTCATCCAATGTAGGTGTTTCTTTTACTTTAAAAGCATCAGAAATAGTTGGTGTATATGGTTTTACAACATCTATTACACCAGTTTGTATGGTATCACCTTCTCTGTTTTGAGCAAATACAAAGACAGTAATTAATAATGAGGCTATTAATAAAACGATTTGTTTTTTGTTATTAAACATAATTTACATTTATGAATTACGATTATCGATTGATGATTTTTAATCTTCAGATATTACTGACGAATTTGTTTTAGCTTCTTCTGTTTTTATCTTATTTAATTCTTCTTGAGCTTCTGTTTTTACATCTTCAAAATTGCCAAAGTTTTTAATCACACTTTCTAAAATATAAGTGGCTTGAAACGCATCACCTAAAGCATAAAAATTCTTAGCCATGACCACTAATCCTTTTGCTCCATAGTACTTATATCCAGAATAATCTTTTGCTAAACGTTGCGCAACTGTGTTTGATTCATTAAACAATCCATCTTTATTTTTAAAATATGCGTTGTAGTATAAGGCTTCTGCTGCAGTTTTGCCAGTTGCAAAAGTTTCAACTTGTGCGTATGCTGTTCTGGCTTTAGCTTCGTCATTAGTTTTAATTGCAGATCGTGCTATAATAACGTAAGCATCACTTCTGATCTTATTATCCAAATTATAGTTACCTAGCACTTTTTCCGCGTAAGCGACTGCTTGATTATAATTATCTAATTGATAGTTGGCTTGCATTAAATTGGATTGTGCAAACAAACTATTTTGAGGAAAATTAGCTTCTACTTCCAAACGTTGTAATGTTGGGATGGCAGCATTCCAATCTTTTTTATCTAGTTGGATTTGTGATAGACGTAATAATGCTTCTTCAGAAAACTCGCTTTGCGATGTATTAACTACATAGGCATAATGTGGCTCTGCATTAGCTTTTAAATCTTTTTTAAAGTACAATTGTGCTAAATAAAAATGCGCTTGTGTGGCATGTAAACCGCTTCCAAATTGGTTTAAATAGCCATTAAATTGTTTGATAGCTTCGTTTACGTTTTCGTCTAAATATTGCTTTTCTGCAGCTTGATACGTTGCATTATCTAAATCTGCATCTGTAACTTCTACAAAATCTAATGTTCTTACCCAAGTTGCATACTCATCTACTTTTCCTAAATCAATATAAATTAATCGTGCAGTTGCTACTGCTTGATTGGCTTCTGGTGTACCTGGATAGTCTTTTGCTACTGCTTTAAAGGTTGTTAATGCTTGCTGATTTTGGCTTGCGTTATAATGTACTAATCCTTGACGCAATTGTCCTTTACTAGTAAATGGACTGCTTCTATATTCTTTTTTTAATTGGTTATATATTGCAATTGCTTTAGCATCTTTACCTGCTTTTACATAGCTATTACCTAAAGCGTACATAGCATCATCACGCAATTTTGATTTTGGGTATTTGGCAATAAATTGTTCTAAATGACTGGTTTTATTGGTATCATTACCAATGTAACCATAACTCATTGCTTTTTGGAAATAGGCATAGTCGTTTTCTACTTTACCAACTTGCATTGCTTTGTCATAAGTAGTAATTGCTTCGTTATAACGACTAGATACAAAATAACCATCTGCCAAACGTAAATACGCATCGTTTAATCTAATTTGATCTGTTTGATTTTTTTGAATAAATTGATTAAAATAAGTTGTTGCTTGACTGTAGTTTTTTTGTTTAAAATAGGTGTAAGCTAAATTATAATCTAAGTTCTGAAACTCTTTTGTTGTAGCTGCTTCACTTTGTTGTGCAAACTGCTTAAAACCTATTAAAGCATCATCATAATTTGTTAAATTATAATCTGCTTCTGCCTTCCAAAAGGTAGCTCTAGCTGAAAATTTTTGATCTTGTTGTTGCTTTAAAGATGCATCAAAAAGGTCTTCTGCTTCTTGGTATTTACTGTCACTATATAACTCTAAACCTCTGTAAAACGCTACTTTTTGATAAGCCACTTTACTTTCAAAGCTATTTTTATTTTTTAGTAGCTCTAAAGCTTCTTTATAGTTTTTTGAAGTAATGTAAGAGTCAATTAACAACGCTTCTACCTCTTCCTTATATTGTGTTTTAGGGTATTTTTCTAAATAGCTTGTTAACACTTGTGGTACAGATTGATAAGCATTACCAATCTCATAACTAATTTTTGCATAGTTTAACCAAGCATCTTCTTGGATTTTTAAATCGTAATCCATTTGTGATGCGTTTCTAAACGCATTTAAAGCTTCTTGTTTTTTTCCAACACTAACGTAACTTTCTCCTAAATGATAATATGCGTTTTGAGCAACACTATTATCTCCATTTACAATTTTATTAAATTCTGAAATAGCTTTATCATATTGTTTTTGCTTATAATAAGCGTAACCTAGTTGGTAATAATCTGTATTGCTCCATTTTCCTTTTTTACCTTTATATTCTGTTAAGTGCGGAATAGCTTCGTCATACTTTTCTAAATTAAAATAACTTTCTCCTATAATCTTATTTAATTCAGACACTTCATTTTTATCACTAGTCTCTAATTTTGACTTAGCTAATTCTATTGCTTTATCAAATTTTCCTAATTTAAAATTTAAGTCTGCTTGATAGTAGCTTAGCTTTTCTTTATATTTTTCTTCTTTACTTACTTGTTCAAAATATTTATTAGCTCCATCATAGTCATCGCCTTCATAAGACATAAATCCTAAATAATATTTGGCTTGCGATCCATATTTTTGAGACGTTTCTACACGTGTTAAGTACTTTTTAGCTGCTTTATAATTTTTGGTTGTAAATGATGCATAACCATTATTAAAATTATACGTCTCTTTATCTGCTTTTGAAATTGCAGTTTCATCTACTTTTTTATACCATTTTTGTGCGTATGCATATTTACCATTTGTAAAATAGTAGTCTGCAACATCTAAAAAAGCTGTGTTTTTTTTAGTACTTGTTGGATAATCCTCAACAAAACGTTCCATTAACACATCTGCATTTTGCTGATTTAATCTAATGGCTGCATTTGCAATGTAAAAAGCACAATTACTTTGTGTGTTTTTGTCTTGAGATTCTTTTTTTATTTGGCTAAATAAGTTTTGAGATGCTAAATATTGCTGACTATTATATAGTTGAAGCGCTTTCTGGTAATCTCCTAAATTATTTGTGTATACTGCAGATTCTTGCCCAAATAACTGCAAACAAAACACTAAGGCTATTAAAAATACAAGTTGTTTTTTTACTAACATTGACACTATTTTTAAATTCAAATTCAAAGATAAATTAATCTATAGGTCTAACGTTATAATTAATTAATAATTATAAACCGAGTTATTAAAAATGAAATAAAGCTAGAATTCAAGTTTTGTGGAATGGCTGGTTCATTAGTGTTTTGCGACTAAATAAAATTTTAATTCTGATTAAAAATAATTACAGATTCATTTTTCCATTTTACCTATAAATTGTTTACTTTGTCATCTATAATATTTCTCATTACAAACGCGTTATTTTAGCAAATAGATAAATTTATTTTATGTCAGATACTGTTTTAGAATTAAAAAATGCTTCAATCTTTCAAGGTGAAAGCTTAGTACTTTCAGAAGTAAATCTAGAAGTTAAAAAAGGAGAGTTTGTATATTTAATTGGTAAAACAGGTTCTGGGAAAAGTAGTTTTATGAAAACACTTTATGGTGATTTAAAACTTACAGAAGGTGAAGGACATATTGTAGATTTTGATTTACCAACTTTAAAAGAAAAAGAGATTCCGTTTTTAAGACGAAAATTAGGAATTGTTTTTCAGGACTTTAAGCTACTAACTGACAGAACAATAAACGATAATTTATTATTTGTTTTAAAAGCTACTGGTTGGAATGACAAAACTAAAATGAATGAACGTGTTACTTCTGTTTTGGAAAAAGTGGACATGAACACTAAAGGTTTTAAATTTCCGCATGAGTTATCTGGAGGAGAACAACAACGTATTGCAATTGCACGTGCTTTACTAAATGATCCAGAATTAATTTTAGCAGATGAGCCTACAGGAAACCTAGATCCACAAACCAGTATTGAGGTTATGGAAGTATTACAAGACATTAACAAAAATGGTAATACAATTTTAATGGCTACACATGATTATGCCTTGCTATTAAAATACCCAAGTAAGACTTTAAAATGTGATGACAATAAGGTTTTTGAAGTTGTGCAGCGTAAGACTACTGTATAATTTTTGCTAAAATCTTAGAGCACTTCTCTGCTCCTTTTACATTAAGGTGATTAGCATCAAAAAAATCTGAATCTTCAAAACGCTTATCTTCAAACAAGTTAATATAAGTTACGTTAGAATTAATTTTTGCTAACACATTACAGACTTGATACATTTTTGCTAGTTTTATAGATTTAATCAAATCTGCATACCTATAATTAACTGGATAACTTACTAAAAACACATTTATACCTCTTGCTTTACAAGCAGTAATTATCTCCTGTATTCTTTTTGTGTTTTGACTAAAATCTAACAAACCATCTTCATGCTTTTTGGTGACTCTTATTGCAGAAACATCTAAATCCACTCTGCTTTTTTCAACTAAATTTGTGGTAATAAAACCATTTGGGTAACTAGTTGCTAAAGTACCATCTTTAATATAATCTTTTAAATATTTAATAGTTTCTGAAACTCTGTTGACTAAAGCTAAACTATACTTTTTAGGGTCATAATTTTTAATTATTGACACCTCTAAATTCATTTGTTTTTGATAAAAGTATTTACGCCATTTTAAATCTAACTTATCATCTTCTTCACTTAAAGTAGTATAAGCAACAGTTAAAACAACATTTTTTAACTGTTGAAAACTATCTACATGTTTATTGAATAATAACTGATCAAAATAAACAGATTGACTAACATTAGATGCATTAAAAGTTGGTGAGCTAAAATAGTCAGGATTTAAGCCATAAAAAGCATGAGAATCTCCAAAAACAAGCGTTTTAGCGGATTTGTAATACTGTTTAATCTGTTGGTTTTTATAAGAATAATTATTAGGCACAACTCTATAAAAACATTCAATAGCAAAAAACACTACTAAAAATGGTATTAAGAAATAAGCTATTTTTTTTAAAAATGAATTCATTAATTAGTCAATAATCTAATAAATGTAAATATATGCAAATTGAAAATTATTAAGTTGACTAATCATAAAACTATATTATTGTTTAGATTTGAAAAAACAAGTTGTCTAAATGCTATCTGTATTAATTCCTACTTATAATTATGATGTTACCCAATTGGTTAAAAGTTTACACCAACAACTTTTAGCATCTGGAAAATCTTTTGAAATTATAATTCTTGATGATGGTTCAAAGGAAGATATCATTAAAAATAACGACATACTAAATACCTTAGATTTTGTAACGTTTAAAACCAATGCCAAAAATGTTGGCTTAAGTGGCAACCGTAATCTATTAGCTGAGGCATCAATATATGATTATCTTTTATTTATTGATGGAGACTCTTTAGTAATCCATCCTGAGTATATAAATAACTACATTAAGGCAATAACCTCTAAAAAATCAATTATTTATGGAGGTCGTGTACATCCTGATAAAGTTCCATCAAAAAGAACATTACGTTGGAAGTATGGAAAACAAAGGGAAGACTTGACAGCTGCACAACGAGAAGAAAACACATATAAACGTATGTTTTGTAACAATACCTTAATGACTAAAGCCATTTTTAATGATATTGGTTTTGAAAAAACATTAACCCAATATGGTCATGAGGACACATTATTTGCTTATAAAGCTAGTTTGCTTAATGCATCAGTATTACATATTGACAACCCTATTTTACATGGTGATGTAGATTTTAGTGATGTGTTTTTAGACAAAACAAAAAAGGGTTTACAAAACTTAAATTACATTTATAAATCACAATTAATAGATTATAACTTTATTCCTTTTCTTATTTATTTTTCTAAACTAAAAAAGTTTAAAACCAACTATCTATTAGCAGTAAGCTATCACTTTATTAACCCAATAGCTAAACTTAATTTAACATCTAAACGACCGTCTTTGTTTTTATTTGACTTATTTAGAATAAGTTATTTTTGTCATATTAATTTAAAACAATAATGTCTTATTTTTCTGTAATCATACCGCTATTTAATAAGGAAAAATATATTCTAAAAACTTTAGAGTCTGTTTTAAATCAATCCTGTCAAGATTTTGAAATCATAATTATAGACGATGGATCGACAGATAATAGTGTGTCCATTATTAAAGCAATTAATGATGACAGAATACAAATAACTACTCAAAACAATCAAGGGGTTTCTGTTGCCAGAAACAATGCAATCTCACAATCTAAAGGAAAATATTTAGCGTTATTAGATGCAGACGATTTATGGCACAACAACCACTTAGAGTCTTTTAAAAAAACAATTAGTCTATTTCCAGAAGCTGGCCTTTTTTGTAATAATTATCAAATAAAAAGACAAGGAGGATTGCTTACTCCTACAAACTTAATACTTGAGCACCAAAACCAACCGTTAATAGTCGAGGATTATTTTTTGGTTAGTCAAACCAACTCTTTAGCTTGGACATCCTCTGTATGCTTTACAAAATCTGTTTTTGAAAAGATTGGACAATTTGACACCAAACTTATTACAGGTCAAGACATTGATTTATGGATAAGATTTGCTTTAAACCATAGTATAGCTTTTAACCCTGAAGTTACAATGATTTACAATAACTTTGATGATGGTAGCCTTTCTAAATCTAAGCTAAATTTAAACAGGTATTATTTAATAAATAAATATAAAAAGGAAGAAAAAGGCAACACGTCCTTAAAAATGTATTTAGATATAAATAGATATGCTTTAGCCATTAGATGTCATTTAAATTCTGAAAAAGACCTTTATAAAAAGCTTAAAAAAGAAATTAATTACTCCAACCTAAATAACAAGCAAAAATTACTTATCAAACTTCCAAAATGGGTATTAAGATTAATTAAAAAGTTTCAACTTTTTTTAATTAATAAAAACATCTATTTATCTGCTTTTAAGTAGTTTAAATTGATCGTAATCTCTTATGTAATCATCTTCATCATAAACTTCAGAAGCTAAAACTAAGCACACAGCTCCAGATGAAAAATTTTCAAGCTCTCTCCAAATCCCAGGAACTATCATCAATCCTTTATTAGGCTTGTTTAATGTTACAGACTTAATGTTTTTACCGTCTTTTATAATAACATCAAAACTTCCACTTAATGGTATTAAAAATTGATATAACTCTTTATGCGCATGACCACCTCTATAAGCATCACTTGGCACATCGTACAAATAGTAAACACGTTTTATATCAAAAGGAATAACATCATTTTCTATTACAGATAAGTTACCTCTTGTATCCTTAATTTTTGGTATTTCAACTATACTTACTGCATCTACAGTGCTATTTTTTAATGTCATAAATGTTTAATTATTACTTCTAGATTTTAAAATAGCTTTATATTTTTTTATTCCTTTTAATCCCATCTTTAGTTTATAAAAAACAGCACCAAAACCAATGTCTCCAGATTTTAAAATTAAATAAACATAATGAAATAACTTTAAATAAGACACAACTTCTCCACGTTGATTATAAAACAAAGCAGCTCTTGCAAACAAAAGCTTATCGCTTCCAGAGTTTCTTCCAGAAGTTTCAAATGGATGCTGAACTATATTTTGTTTTTCAAATAAGCAGGTTTTATGTTTTAAAATAGCTCTAGAAAAAATTTGCTCTTCTCCTATTTCAAAAGTACTACCTAATCCAAAATCCTCATCAAATATAATGTCAAGGTCTCTAACCATTTTAAGGTTAACAGATATTTCTCTTGAAGAAATTGGTGTTAAAGACCTAAAATTATGCACTATCGAATGTTCTGGATACTGTCTCATGGGTTTACCGTCTGTATCACAAGATTCAAAAGATATTAATGCTGCTTCAGGATTACGTTTATAGGCTTCTAAAATTATTGTTTTAAAATTACTTTCATAAACTAAATCATCATCAGAAATTAATACAATCTTTGATTTTGCATTAGTCAAAGCAAGGTTTCTACTTTTACTTAATCCTTTTTCTAAAGAATTAACAACTCTTATCTTAGGATTAGTTGATGATAATGATTTTTTAGGTGTTGTTTGATTTATTATTAAAATATTAAAATCTATAGTCTTTACTTTAGAAAACATAATATCAATAAAATCCAGAGAATCCCTATTCATTGTAGAAATTAACACTTCAAACTGATCCTCCTCCAACATTAAAAATACATTTTTAAATTATCTATCTTTGAAGCAAATGTATAAAATATAAATGAGGATTTTATTAATTGGCGAGTACAGTAGATTACATAATTCTTTAAAGGAAGGATTAGTTGCTCTTGGACATCAGGTTACTTTAGTTAGTTCTGGAGATGGACTAAAGCAATTTGAATCTGACCACCTATTAATCTCAAAAATCAAACAGAATAAAGGATTAAAATTTTTAAACAACATAAGTATAAGATTATTTAATAAAGATTTTAGGCAAGATCAATATGCTAAACAATTTAAAAAATTACTACCAAAATTAAAAAACTACGATGTAGTACAACTTATAAATGAAGATGCTATTGGCACAACCACTAAACAATCAATTAAGTTATTTAGCAAGCTATTTAGGCAAAACAGTAAAATTTTTCTATTAAGCTGTGGAGAAGACTATACAACCATTAATTATTTTTTAAATCCAAAAAATGGCTATTCTGTTTTAACCCCTTATTTAAATAACAAAAAGCTTAGTGGTCAATTTTCGTTTTCGTTAAAATACATTACAAAAGATTATAAAAAATTACATGATTTTATATCTAAAAATGTAAATGGAATTATTTGTTCAGACCTAGATTACCATCGTGCTTTTAAAAATAATCCTAAGTATCTAGGACTAATCCCAAATCCAGTTAACACTAGTTTATTAGACCATCAACCAACTAACATTGAAAATAACATTCATATTTTTCACGGAATAAACTCGACTTCAAGTATAAAAAAAGGTGCAGACTATTTTAATAAAGCTTTAGCAATTATTAAAACTAAATATCCAAATAAAGTAACTATTACAAGCACAACAGATTTACCATATAAAGACTATATTAAAAGCTACAATCAAGCACATATAATATTAGATCAAGTCTATTCTTATGACCAAGGTTACAATGCTTTAGAAGCCATGTATAAAGGAAAAGTAGTGTTTACAGGAGCAGAAAAAGAATGGCTATCACTTTATAATTTAGAAGAAAACACTGTTGCAATTAATGCGCTTCCTGATGTTGACTATTTAGTTAAAAAATTAGAATGGTTAATTAACAATCCAAAACAAATAGAAACCATTTCTGTTAATGCTAAAGCATTTATTGATACACATCATAATTATAAAAATAGTGCAGAACAGTATTTAAAGGCTTGGAATAACTCTTAATTACTCCTCTTCTGTTTTATCAGGTAAAACTCCAAATAAAGACGAAGAAAATATTAATAAAATTATAGCATAGTACATTATATAGGTTGCAAAGTGTGCCATATTTGCACCAACTAGACCAAACTCATCAATCAAATATTTACTAGTAAAGTATAAAATTATAACAGAAAAAGCTTCGGTTATTATATAATGCCAAAACATACGTTTTGCTAAAAACTGAAAAGCAATTACTGTAGACAACACTTTTATAAAATCGCCTAATAACTGCCAAAAAAACAGTTCTTCAACTGGCTTAAACTCATCGGTAAAAACTACCTGAATAATAAAATGTCTTAAAAAATAGATGACTATTAATCCTAAAGCAAATACTGGAATTATTGTTTTATAAAAGCTAAATACTTCTTTTCTAAAATCTTTTATATTATCAATCTCAGAAAACCTTGGAAGGATATACATGGTCAAAAGTGTACTTACAAATAAGAGATAGTACTTGGATATTCGGTTCATTGCTTCCCAAAAACCAGCTTCTTTCATACCTATATTATCAATAATATAACTTCTAATTAATATGGCTACTAAGGGTAATATTATTGCAGAAAACAAAGCCATACCTGAATAAGAACTTAGTTTTTTAGCAAAACTTAGACTAAAATTACTGGCTTTTATTAATGGAATAAAGTTTCTACGATTTGCAATACCTACTAGAGTAATTAAAAAGATCATAGATTCTGCAATAACTACTGCTATCAATGCTCCATCAATCTGTTCTAACCAAATTAAAAGTATAGTAATTACGGCTCCTAAAATCTGTCCAAAAATATTAAAAACAATAAGATACTTATACTTTGCAAAGCCATTCATTATAGAAAAGGCTAACATGTTTAAAGCATAAAAAGGTAATGCTACAGCAAAAATCCTAATAACGTATGCATAATTATTATAATTTTTAAAGATAAGGTCATTAATATATTCTGCTTTAAAGTACACTAAAAAACTCATCAACATGGTAGCTCCAAAGCCTAAATAAAATACTGTAGATAGTGTTTTACTTAACTCTACGGTATTGTTTTTAAATTCTGATATATACCTTACAACACCTTTATACAAGCCTAGAATAGACACGGTTTGTATTGATCCAACAAAGTTTCTGAGGTTACCAACCAAAGCCATCCCTTCAGACCCAACAAAAAGTGCAATAAATTTTGAAGTTAAAAAACCTGCAATAATCTTAACAATTACTGACACAGAATTAAGTGAAGCAACCTTAACTAAAACATTATTATTTATATATGCTAGTACTTTTTTCAATTAGAAATCATTCAGCGTTTTAATAACAGTATCTACCTCTAAACTAGTCATTATAGGACTAATTGGGATACTTACACAAGTTTCGTGAATTTTTTCTGTTATAGGAAACTTTAGGTCGCTAATTCGATGAAGTGCTTTTTGCTTATGTGGTGGAATTGGATAGTGTATGCTTGTTTCAATATTTTTTTCTTTTAAATATTGAATAAAATCATCACGATTTTCTACTAAAACTACAAATAAATGAAAGACATGATTTTGTGTTCCATCATAAAACGGAAGTTGTATTTTTTTATTTTTAATCTCAGAAAGATAGCGTTTAGCAATAGCTTGTCTAGCAAAATTATCTGCATTTAAAGACTTTAGTTTTACATTTAAAAACAACGCTTGCACTTCATCCAGTCTATTATTAACTCCTAAAATATCATTTTTATATTTTGAAGTTGTACCATAATTTCTAAGTTTAGCAATTGTAGTTGCCAATTCTGTATTGTTTGTTGTAATTGCTCCAGCATCACCTAAAGCACCTAAATTTTTGGCTGGATAAAAACTAAAGGCAGCTGCATTTGCTAGATTTCCTGCTTTTAAGTTTAAACTATTAGATACTGCTCCATGTGCTTGAGCTGCATCTTCAATAACTAATAAATTATTTGCTTTAGCTAATGTATTTATAGCTTGTATATTAAAAATTTGACCATATAAATGGACTACTAAAATAGCTTTTGTTTTATCTGATATATGACTTGTAATAGCTGATGCTTCTATATTAAATGTTTCGGCATTTGGCTCTACTAAAACAGGTTGTAATCCAGCTTCAAGGATTGCTAATATTGAGGCTACAAATGTATTTGCTGGCACAATAACTTCATCGTTTTTTTGAAGTAAACCTAGCTCTAAATAACCTTTAAAAATAAGTACTAACGCATCAAAACCATTACTAACTCCAATACAGTGTTTTGTACCACAAAACGATGCGTAATTATTTTCAAAATCAGTAACACCTTGACCTAAAATATAGTGTCCAGTATTTAAAAACGAAGAAAATTCATTTTTAAATTCTGCTTCAAAACGCGCGTTTATTTTTGGTAGGTCTAAAAACTTAATCATATAAAAACAGAATTTAACATGTGATGATTTTTAGTTTCTATTTCGTAAAAATCCTGAGTGATTGTTCTAGCTCCAAAACTTTCTTTCCAATACAATAACCCTTCGTTAATATTTAACCCTTGATTTTGATTAGATATTCCAAAATCAAAATATAATTTATCTGCAAATACTGTATGTATTAAATGCTGAAATAAAATATCCAAACTTCCTAGCTCCTGCTTATCCTCTGAAGCAGAAATGTATTGTGCATGTGCTACATTCTTAGTTTCAAAAACGGTTGTTCCTGCAACAATTTTTTCGTTTTTATAAACATTAAACTGTCTTATTTTATCAGGAAAAACCGAGTGCAATAATTGTATTTCTGCAAGACTATGTACAGGCTTTGTGTTGTGTTGTTTTTTAAGATTTGGAATTAAAACTGTATTCCAAAATGCTTCAAAATTAGCATCTTCTTTTACGATCAAACCGTGTTCTTTGGCTCGTTTAAAACCTCTTTTTCTGTTATTAGAAATTGTTTGTGGTTTAAATCTATTATCAATTACTGACAATACATCTCTTCTTGACAAAGTAGCTTTAAGTATAAACATCAAATAATCCGTTTGATTATTTGGTGCTGACGCATAAATAGATGGTAATTGCTTAATGTATAAAGTCTCTATGCCTTGCTTATCTAAAAAATGCAGAAGTGTTTTAAAAGCATCTAAAACGTCTTTAAACTTTAAGCTTGGATGCGTTATTAATCCTCCATAAGTTAACCCTTGATGAGAATGTAAAGTGTTGTTTAATTTGTTTGCTGGAAGTATTGCTACTAATTTTTCATCTTTAAAAACAAGTAAAGAATGATCTGTAAACTTGTCTTTATGATAATCCATAAACCCTCTATTAAATAAGAAGGTTGCGTTGTTGGACGATTTTACAAAATCGTTCCAATCACTTACATCAGTTTGCTTATATATACTTATAGAGAAAATAACGTATGGTTTTTACGATTCTAAAAATACTAATTAATTAGGTAATGGTTTAAAATCAATAGTTCCTTGATTGTTAATATACTGATAAACTCCAAACGGAGTGCCTTTATTTAAAATAATATAACTATTATCTTCTTCTAAATTTGATAAATATTTATCATCTTGACTTAAATAAGAAAATAATATTCTAAAAAAGTTAACTGGAGTTTTTAATTTATTTTCAAAACTTGGTGGTTGATCATTCCATTTAATAGCCAGCAATGATGTGTATATTGAATAAATCAAGTCTCTGTCTGTTTGCTTTATTTGAGAATCTAATGTAGTATTAAAACCAACAAACCCACCATGATCTGCAGATATAACAATAAGTGCATTTTTATCCTTGTTTTCTATTAATGCTACAACTTCTTTTAACCAAACATTAGCTTCTTCTAATCGTTTTAAATACATCAGTTTTTCGTTATCTTTTTTTGCCCAATCTGCTGATGAATTTGTGACATGAGAGGGCAATAATTTTTGAATAAAGTAAAAATTATTACTATCACTATTTTCTGGCAACACCTTTATAATATCAGCTTTAAGATTTTTTTCAACCATTCCTCCTCTTGTTATAAAAGGGATTTCATCCAAACCAACATTACAATAATCATAACCTATTTTAGGTTTATTTATTAAAAAATAAGCCTTATCCATTAAAAGATGGGTCTTATAGTTATTATTTTTTAAAATCCTTAAAACTGGATTATTGTTTACAATAATGCTTCTTGCATTAAGTAGCTCTTCAAATGGTTTTTGTGGTTTAGAATGGTAATGATGTTTCATCCCAAACAGAGAGCTGTTAGAGCTTAATGTAGAGTAATAATTACTTCTGTAATTTTTATAGTTCTTAAATCCATTGGTATTTAAATAATCATTAAAAGTAGAATTATCATAGTTATAATAGCCTTTTCCTAACTCTTCTACATTAGCATATCCATCTGCTTGTATAAAATAAATATTTGGTGTTTGTTTAAACACAACACTTTCTATATCATCAGGCTGTTCCATCCATTTACTAGAGTAAGTTACATGTCTAATTATATTAGGAATTAACAACACTAAAGACATAACAGCCATTAATAACTGAAAAACTATGACTTTTTTAAAATGTTTACTAAAAAAAACAGCAAAAGCGAATGCTATTAAACATACTAAAATTAAAAATTTAAGTCTTACTCCTATAGTACTTAATAAGATTAAATACCCAAACCAACCAATGTTTAATACAGCAAACAATTTTATTTTACTGGCTTGTAATACTTTTATTTTTTTGGATAAAAAATAAAGACCTATAAAAACAAAAACTGGAATAAGAATATAATAAAAACAAAAAAACAAAAACTGGTTTACAGAGTTTACTTGGGTATAATTAGTATTATAATAATACAGTAAAGGATACAACCCTGAAGCTATTCCTGTTAAAACAGGAAAATCTTTATCACTATTTATAAAATTAATGATACGTTGTTTCATTTAGCTTCTAATAAATAAAGGACGCGTTGTGTATCTTTAATATCATACTTTTCTGTAATATCAAAATATTTTAAATACTCTTTTTCAAAATTTTCTTGATTATAAAAATCAAAATAATCTTTAAAATCTGCTTTACTATTTAATAATCTTTGGACCCAAGAATCTTTTCTTTTTGGAAATTCAATAATTAATTGTTTGGAAAACGAAGCAAAAAATTGTGCAGACATATTAAAAGTAATATTTCCGCTTAATGACATATGATGGATAACTGCTAAAGCTAAAGTTACATCTGGAGCAAAATCTTTTATTCTTTTTAAAAACGAAAATCGCTCTTCACTATTAAACCCAACACTTGCAGACGGATTTAAAACATCTAAAACAAAAGGCGTGATAAAGGTTTCGTTATTAAGTTTAGTTTTTTTATAATTTATATCTATTGCATTATTGTCTATATCGCAGACCAATGCATGTGATAGTTTAGAGGTTATTTTTCTAACAAAAGTACCATCGTTACCTCCAACATCTATTACTGTATTTGCTTTTAAAGCTAATATCCATTGATTAATTACATTGGATTTTTCCTGAAAAGCATCGTTTGAATAATTAATCTTATTATAATAATCTTCCCACTCGCTACTTTCTTTAAGCTCTAAGCTTCTAATATAATTATAAAGCGATTTAATAATATTTAACTGCTTTGTTTTAGATAGTGCAATGGTCGCTTTTCCTTTATTATCCTCTTCATTATGCTTGTCTTCAAACTTAGCTAATAAATGGATGTTAGAATATAACGTTGGGCTAAACTTGGTCTTATAAGGTAGTAAAGACGCTATGGTTTTTACTGGAATTCCGTCTAAAAAAGTACTAGTTAACTTTAACATTTCAGAACCATTAAAATGTGCTAAAACTAAAGGTCCAAAAAAATGAGTAACAAACTGTTTATAGGCTCTCCAAGGTGTGTTCTCTTTATAAAAATCGAAAGATAGTGTATCAATAAAAACAGCTTTACCGTTATAAAACGTTACATTAAAAGCTGAAGCATCTTTTAAAGAAAACCCATGTTCTAGTGCAAATTTCTGAAGCTTTAGTGTTAACAAAGCTGCTTCTTTATATTGATTAAAGCTCCACTCGTAAGGATATGTTATAAAAGGGATTTGCTCTGGTTGAATGATAATTTTTTCTTCAGAAGAAAAAACCTCTTTATGTGGAATTAATAATTGATTATCAAATAATTTTTGAAAAAAACCTGAAGATTTTAAAGCATGGTATTGTTTAAAGTAAATAGGGTTAATCGTTCTCTTAACCACTCCATTATCTACAAATACATGTCCTGAAGGGTCTTTAAATGAAGAGCTATGATTAGAATGATCTGTCACTATTCTGGTTTGTTTTCTGGATCAGAGTCTTTAACATTGATGTCGTCAAACAAATCTTCTTCATCTTTTACTAGTCCAAAAAAAGTCTTGATTTTATACAATACATTTTTTGAAAACAACAAAACTGCAGCTACACCAGCAACAACAGATTGAATTATCATTGCACCTAAACCTGGATCAAAATAAAGACTATACATATGCGTTTTTTGTAAATATAAACATTGTTATAATTTTTCTTGAAAAATCAATTACAAATGTTAGTAGAAATCTCTAAAATATTAATTAACGTCCTTAGCTTTAATATCTCCATTAATCCTCCAATCAAAAAAAGTAAGTACTGCATTTATAATATAAAACACGTATTTAACCACATTTGCTAAATTACCTTGAATGACATTTTTTATAATTTGAGCCAAATTATAAAACGACCAGGTCAAAAAAGTTTGCTCATACTTAAAAGCTGTACTAATATTACCAACTAACGATATTCCAAAAATTATTGCAACTGTATGTTTAAAAAATTGATTTTTTATAGTTGCCCCAAACCAATAAAACCCTAAAAACACTAAGGTATAAGATACGATAAAAGCTACAATAATAAGCAACCAATATTTTGCATCTGCTTTTTTTACACGTTCTCCATCACTCCATTTTTTTGTTGCCATTATAGCAATAATAAAAGTTAAAGGATAAGTAATTATCGCAGAGTGGTTACCAAACAGATAATCAATTATTCCAGAATTAACTGTTGTAAAAACGCCAATTAAATTTCCTAGATTTTGTTGTTTTACTATCATTCTAGCAGCTAATAATGATACAATTGCTCCAAAAGTTGATAACAAACCTATAGGAAAAGCACCTTTGGCTACATAACTAGTAAAACTAGAAAGAGGTATCCCAAATTGGATACCTCCTTGATAATATATAGTTTCATGAAACCCTCTGTAAAAACAAATAACGGTTACCAAAATTACTCCAATAATATCAATATATTTAGAGTGGACAACACGTCTTAGTGTTGGATTAGGTAACTGTAAAGTTTTCACTTATTAGGCAATCTTGTTTCTTTTACGATCTACTTCAGTTAACCAAATTTTACGTAAACGTATGTGATTTGGTGTAACTTCAACATACTCATCTTTTTGAATATATTCTAAAGCTTCTTCTAAAGAAAACTTAATAGCTGGTACAATTTTAGCTTTATCATCTGCTCCAGAACTACGTACGTTACTTTGCTTTTTAGCTTTAGTAATATTTACAGCCATATCATCTTGACGAGAGTTTTCTCCAATTACTTGACCTTCGTAAATATCTTCTCCTGGCTCTACAAAAAACTTACCTCTGTCTTGTAATTTATCGATAGAGTAAGGTATTGCTTTACCATTTTCCATAGATATTAAAGAACCCGAAATACGTCCTGGAATAGCACCTCTTAACGGTTGGTATTCTTTAAAACGGTGTGCCATAATAGCTTCTCCAGCAGTTGCTGTTAATAACATGTTACGCAAACCAATAATACCACGTGACGGAATTAAGAACTCGCAAATCATACGATCTCCTTTTGCTTCCATACTTAATAATTCTCCTCTACGTAAAGTTACAAACTCTACTGCTTTTCCAGATACTGTTTCTGGAAGGTCAATCGTCAATTCTTCAATTGGCTCACATTTAACACCATCAACTTCTTTGATGATTACTTGTGGTTGTCCTATTTGAAGTTCATAACCTTCACGACGCATCGTTTCTATTAAAACCGATAAGTGTAATACACCACGTCCAAAAACCATAAATTTATCTGCACTACCAGTTTCACCTAATTTAAGTGCTAAATTTTTCTCTAATTCTTTTTCTAAACGGTCTTTAATATGTCTAGACGTTACATACTTTCCGTCTTTACCAAAGAAAGGCGAATCGTTAATTGTAAACAACATACTCATTGTTGGTTCATCAATAGCAATAGATTTTAAACCTTCTGGATTTTCTATATCTGCAATTGTATCTCCAATCTCAAATCCTTCAACACCTACAAGTGCACAGATATCTCCTGTTTGAACGCTTTGTACTTTTTTACGTCCTAAACCTTCAAATATAAAGACTTCTTTAATTCTAGTTTTAGTAATTGTACCGTCAGCTTTTACTAAAGATACTTGTTGTCCTTCTACTAAAGTTCCTCTTTGTAATCTACCAATCGCAATACGACCTGTAAAAGAAGAAAAATCTAAAGATGTAATAAGCATTTGTGTTGTTCCTTCGTCAAAAACTGGAGTTGGAACATGCTCTATAACCATATCTAATAATGGTTCAACATTTGTTGTTTCGTTTTTCCAATCATCACTCATCCAATTATTCTTTGCAGATCCGTAAACGGTTGGAAAGTCTAATTGCCATTCTTCAGCACCTAACTCAAACATTAAATCGAAAACTTTTTCATGTACTTCATCTGGAGTACAATTTTCTTTGTCAACTTTATTAATAACCACACAAGGTTTTAATCCTAAGTCAATTGCTTTTTGTAATACAAAACGTGTTTGTGGCATTGGACCTTCAAAAGCATCCACTAATAACACAACACCATCAGCCATGTTTAATACACGTTCTACTTCTCCCCCAAAATCGGCGTGACCAGGTGTATCAATAATGTTAATTTTAGTGTCTTTATATATAACAGAAACGTTTTTAGAAGTAATTGTAATACCTCTCTCACGTTCTAAATCGTTATTATCAAGAATTAAGTCTCCTGTATTTTCGTTTTCACGAAACAGTTGACAATGGTACATGATTTTATCAACCAAAGTTGTCTTACCATGATCTACGTGTGCAATAATTGCAATGTTTTTAATATTAGCCATAATAGTGCCTTATTTTAAGCGTGCAAAGGTACTTAATTTTTATGGATTCAAAGCCATTAAAAAAAAAATTGATTATTTAGCTTTTAAATTCTGTAACGTTTTTAATTAAAGACACACAGATAGTTATCTATAATATTAAATTAAAGACTTTAATAATCTGTTTTATTAAATTTAAAAAATAATATATTATTAGATTTGTAATCTTAATTTAATCAATAACTTAAAAAAAGACCTTTTAACCATGAGAAAAATCTTATCTCTACTTACTATTGCTTTACTATTTGCTAGTTGTGGTAGCAAAAACCAAGAATCTAACTACGTACCAAAAGACGCTATTGGTGTTATGTACGTTAACCTTAAATCACTTTCTGAAAAAAGTAATGGTTTAGATTTTAAAGATTTAAACATTAACGATATTATTGAAGACAAAGCTCCTAAAGAATTGAAAGATTTTATGAACGAGTTTATGACGTCTGAAAACATAAACAAAACCTTTAGAAAAGAGTTTTTAATTGGATATGGTTCTTTAAAAAGAATGTCTGGTGTTGGTGGTTTAATATTACCTATTAAAGATGCTGCTTCTTTTGAGGCTTTTATCAAACCAATGTTAGATGAAATACCAAGACTAGAAAAAGAAACTAATGTTGGTAAAGGTGATGCATTTACTGTTTATGCAAACAGAGAAATTGCTATTGGATGGAACAATACTACTGCATTATTAATTGGAGCTAGTAATTATGCTGCTGCAGAATTAAAAGACTTAACAACACTTGAAAAATCAGAAAACATAAATGCTACAGACTATTATAGCTCGTTTTTTGACAGTAGTAAAGATATAGGTGTACATATTACAACGACTCCTTTAGGAGATATGCTTGATGGATTAATGAGTGCTTTTTCTGGATCTAGTGTAGATTTAGAAAACAATACTATGTCTTACTATGGTAATTTTGAAGATGATCACATCCACACAAATTCTAAATTAAAACTTAATAAAGATATCTTGTCTTTAGTAGGTTATGACAAATGGATGTCAACAAGCTATGAAAAATCATTATTAAAAGTACTACCTAACAACCCAGAACTTTTTACTAAACTTTCTGTAGACCTTAATGCTTTTCAAAAGCATTTTTATAGCTTACAAGACAATAAAGTTTTACCTATTGCTATTAGAGAGGAAATGAAAAACAGCCTTAAAAAGTCTGATCGTGAGTTTGAAAAAGAAACTGGATTAAGCACCACAGAATTTACAGACATCTTTGATGGATCTGTTATGTTTGCAATGACAGAAGGTACAACTGTAAAAGATACGGTTAGAAACCCAATGAGTCGTTTATTTGAAGAGTCAGAAGAGCAAATAGACAATTATAAAATAGTGGAAACAAAAAAACCATATATGTATGGAGCAATTGCTATTAAAGACAAAGCAAAATTTAATGTCTTTTTAAATAAAATTAAAGCGCAAGAAGGTGATTTAAAAGAACTAGATAAAGACTATTACAGTATAGATGATGAAGCTTTTATGATTATTACAGATCAATTAATTTTTATTACAAATGACGTTAGTCAAGCTAATCAAGTAAAAAATAATGGACAATTAACAGATAACTTATCAGACTTTAAGCATAAAGATAAACTATCTCACTCCTTTTACCTTTACACAAACGGAAACTTAAGTGAGTTTACAAATAGCTTTAACACATTATACAGTCCTTATAGATATTCTAGATACAACACCAACAATGATGATGAATTTACTAAGAGAAGTAATGACATTTATCAAAAATATTTTGACGAGAATCATTACTATATAGATGCTGATGGATCAGAAAGTTTTACAAATACAAAAGGAGATAAAAATTCTTTAATACAATCTATTAAGTTTGCAGATGAAATGTCTAAAGTTGCAGCAGAACAATAAACAACTATTGTGAAGGTCAACATAGAAAACTTAACACCCAATTTTTTTACTCCAGCTTCGTCAGAAGTCTGGAGTAAAAATTTTGAATTAAACCCAAATTCAAGCTACTTAATAAAAGCGGTTTCAGGAAGTGGTAAAAGTTCTTTTTTAAATTTTTTATTTGGCTTAAATAATAATTATTCTGGTTCAATACTATATGATGACTCAGCTATTTCTTCTTTTTCTGAAGCACAATGGACAAGTCTTAGACAACAAAAAATAGCTATTGTTTTTCAAGGTTTAAAGCTATTTCCAGAATTAACTGCTCTGGAAAACATTCAGCTTAAAAACACTTTAACCAATCATAAATCTGAAACTGAGATTTTAGAGTTTATGAGACGTCTAAATATTGAAGAATTAGCCAATAAAAAAGCTGAAACGCTTTCTTTTGGGCAAAAACAACGTGTTGCAATAGTCAGAGCATTATGCCAACCGTTTAGTCTATTATTATTAGACGAACCCTTTAGTCATATTGATGAAGACCAAATTAAAAATGCGGTATTATTAATTCAGGAAGAAATCAAGAAGAACAATGCTACACTAATTGTAGCTAGTTTAGGCGACACTTATAATATCAATTATACAAAAACACTATTGCTATGATTGATGTGCTATTAAAAAAACAAATACATAAATCTCAACTTATATTTTTTGCATTAAGCTCTAGCTTAGGCTTGGCAATTTTACTTATTGCGTTTCAGTTGTTTTTGGATACGCAATCTGTTTTTAGTTCTAAAAACGATTTATTAGGTAATCAAAACCTAATTATTTACAAAGACTTAGGTCGAAATAACGCGTTTACTACAACCGAAATTAAGGAACTTGAGCAACAAGATTTTATCACCAAAACTGGTGGTTTTACTCATGGTACTTATCGTGTTTTAGCAAGTGTTACTTTTCCTAATCACGCAGGAATTAGCACAGAAATGTTTTTAGAAGCAGTCTCTGACGATTTTATTGATATAAAAAATAAAGATTGGAAATGGCAACCAGGAGACAGAGAAGTCCCGATCATAATTCCAAAAAACTATGTTAACTTATATAATTTTGGATATGCTACAAGTGCAGGTTTACCTCAAATCAACGAAAAAATAATAAGACAAGTACCAATAGATTTAACACTAACTGGAACATATAAAACAGAAAACTATCAAGCTTACATTTTAGATGCTTCAGAAAAAATAAACTCGATATTAGTACCAGAATCTTTTTTAAAATTTACTAATAAAAACTTAAGCCCAAATAAAGCGTCTAAAATTTCTAGGTTAATACTAGATGTTGTTAATCCATCAGATCCTAAATTATTAGAGTTTTTAGCTTCTAAAAATTACAAATATCTATCCAGTGACATTAAAAACTCTAAACTTAGTTATGTGCTAAAACTAATATTAAGCATTGTTTTGGCTATTGGTTTATTAATTACAATACTCTCTATTTATCTTGTAATTACTAACATCAACTTATTAATTTTAAAAAATAAGCAAACCATTACAAAACTTCATTTTTTAGGATTTTCTAAAACTAGTATTGCTAAAGTATATCATAACATAGCTTTCAAAATTTTAGGATTTTCTATACTAATAGCTTTAGGTTTAAGTATTGTTTGTAAGTTTATTTTTGCGCCATATTTAAGCGTTTTACAAATTGAAAATTCCATGATTACTATTGTGTATTTAGTTGTTTTAAGCCTTATTTTATTTATTGTTTTAGCGCTTTACTATCGTAAACACACCAACAGTAAAATAGCACAAATGACACAACCCAACACAAGCCTTTTAGCTACTGAAAATTAAACTATCTTTGCACCTTAACAAGACAAATCATGACACTTCAAGACATTCCTAAAATAAAACATACTGATAGTAATAATTTCTTTTTGCTTTGTGGTCCATGCGCTATTGAAGGCGAAGACATGGCTTATCGTATTGCTGAAAAAGTAATTACTATAACAGACAAGCTTGAAATTCCTTATATTTTTAAGGGTAGTTTTAAAAAGGCAAACCGAAGCAGAATTGATAGTTTTACAGGAATTGGAGATGAAAAAGCTTTAGAGATTTTAGCTAAAGTGTCAGAAAAATTTAATGTCCCAACCGTTACAGATATACATGAAGCTAGTGATGCAGCAAAAGCTGCTCAATTTGTGGATGTTTTACAAATACCAGCATTTTTAGTACGTCAAACAGATCTTGTTGTTGCTGCAGCAAAAACAGGAAAAGTAGTCAACCTTAAAAAAGGACAGTTTATGAGTCCTGAAGCAATGAAACATGCTGTACAAAAGGTAAAAGATGCAGGAAGCGATAAAGCTTGGATTACAGATCGTGGAACCATGTTTGGTTACCAAGATATGATTGTAGATTTTAGAGGCATACCAACAATGCGTGAGTTTGCTCCAACGGTTTTAGATGTTACACATTCTTTACAACAACCCAATCAAAGTGCAGGTGTAACTGGTGGACGTCCAGATATGATTGAAACTATTGCTCGTGCTGGAATTGTAAATAACGTTGATGGCTTATTTATCGAAACACATTTTGATCCTGCTAATGCAAAAAGTGATGGCGCAAACATGTTACACTTAGATAACTTAGAAGGTTTATTGACTAATTTAACTGCTATAAGAAAGCTAGTTAATAATTTATAACAGATGGAGAAAAATAATATAAAAGGTGGTGAAACACCAATTAAATGTGAATTAGAAGCTGGTAAAAACTATGCTTGGTGTACTTGTGGACATAGTGACAACCAACCTTTTTGTAATGGCTCTCATCGTGCTAAAGAAGCAACACCATCTTTAAAATTTTCAGTAGAAGAAAATAAAACTGCACATTTATGCACTTGTAAACTAACTAAGAATCCTCCTTATTGTGATGGATCGCATAAATAAATGAAAGCATTTTTTTGTCTTAGTTTTCTTTTAGTAAGTATCTTCTGCTTGTCACAAAGTGGAGAAACCATAATTAGTAAAGCGCCAAAGACATTAGACTTTACATTTTCTCCTGGTACTTTTATACAAAAAGAACTATTTGTAGAAGCCAACATTGGTATTGGAGAAATATCAACTGTATTTCCAGAAAAGATGTTTCCTATTGTAGGGTTTCAAGGTTTTAAACTAGGTATGGAAGCCAATCTAAAAAGTGGTAACAACTTTATTATAGCTCCTAAAATAGGATATGAATTATCCATTACTTTTTTCTCTTTAAAACTTTCTGCTATTAATTACTTTCAGGATAAACAATCGGAGTTTAGATTACTTCCAGAAACAGGAATTAGTATTGGAGGGTTGATTAACTTAACGTATGGCTACGGAATAAGTTTTGGGCAATCTATAAATGGAATCTCTAATCATAGATTTTCATTAAATTTCAATCTAAATAAAAGATTGTGGAATGCTGTAATTTATGGTAATTGATATTATACTGTATTTTTAGAGAATATCATTCTAATATGAAGACACCCTTTAAAAGAAGAAAGAAAAGAAGTATTAAACGTTGCCTCAAAACCAATTACAAGAGTATTTGCTATCCTTATTTTGCTTTTAGCTTTAGTTGTAATAATTTTTATGTTTATTTCAAATGACTAAAAGAAATAATCATTTCTTATAAAAACTTTCATCTTTATAATAATACACTTCTTTAAGTATATCAATCAAAACAGCATCATTTACATCTTCTAAAGTTTTATATCGAAGTGATTTAACAACTTTACGGTTTTCAGAAATTAAATGCTCTAAGTGTTTTGTAATATAAGCAGAGTGCCAAAAACCAACATCTACAAATTGTCCTTTATGACTTGCATTTAAATAACAAATGGGACGCTTGTTATAGTAATAACAAGGAATGCCCCATTTATATTTTAATGTCGTATCTGGTAAAGTATGTTTAATAATAACCTGCAAATGCATCAAAACAGAACGATACGGTTCTGGTTGATTAAATATATAATTTTCTGCAGGATTCAATTATTATAAAATGCGTAACAAACTTAAAACACCTATTGCAATTAAAGCAATACCAATAATTGCTTTAAAAGGCATCAACTTATCCGATACTTTTCTTAATGTTTCTTCTAATGCTGGTACTTTACCAAATGCATGAGTTAGCAATAGTAAACCTCCAATAATACTTACAACAGCATAAATACTAAAACCTCCATTTAGGATACCTAATATTGGTAGTACTAATAATGCTCCTCCAATTATTGTTTGGAAAGGTGCTAAAACACCTGCAATTTTATTAAAAAAGTTAGCTTCTCCATCCCATTTGTCTAAAGTTGCTAGCCCTAATAATACACCTCCAGAGATGTTTGCGATGTTTAATAGTAATCCTGTTAATGCCATAATTTTATTTTATTTTAAAAGTTAGATTATAAATTTATGAAAAAAAACGTTCGGTCAACTAGTTTATTAAGATGAAAATTAAGAAACTTTTAACTTGTGTAATAAACTGAAATATATTTACTTTGTATTTCAAAGTACTTTTATTATGAGAAACGAAGATTATTTAAAGGACATTAGCGAGATTAAAAACTTAATGAATAAGTCTTCCCGTTTTATTTCACTTAGTGGATTATCTGGAATTTTAGCAGGTATCTATGCCTTAATAGGTGCAGCACTTACCTATTATTTAGTAACAAAATACAGTTACGGAATATTAAAACTTGATGGTTGGGTGTTTAGGACAGTCATGCTTATATTATTTATGGTAGCCTTTTTAAGTGCAATTACAGGTATATACCTTACTACAAGAAAGGCGAAAAAAAATGGTGAAAAAATATGGGACAACTCATCCAAACGATTACTATTTAATTTTTTAGTGCCTTTAATTGCTGGTGGATTATATATATTAATAATACTTAGTCAAGGTCGTTATGGTCAAACTGGTGGATTAATGCTTATTTTTTATGGGTTAGCTTTAGTAAATGCTTCAAAGTTTAGTATTGGTAATATTAAATATTTAGGATTTACAGAAATTATACTTGGGCTAATTGCTACTTTATATCCACATAATGGTTTTTGGTTTTGGGTTATTGGTTTTGGGGTTATGCATATAATTTATGGTACTTTTATGCACATTAAATATGATACTAATAAGTAACAACATTTTTTTAATGAGCATTGAAGTTCCTATTATAATTCTAATAATTGCTATACCAACTTACTTTGTAATGCGTTGGTTGTTAAAAAAAATTATAACAGAACAAAAAACTTTAAAAACTGTTACTATTATCTGTACAGTAATTATAGCTCCAGTTTTATACGTTTGTTTAGTTTTAGCTTTTTTTAGCTATCTTTTTTATGAACCTCAATATGATTTTAACAAAGAAAAATGGGCAAAAAACAAGAATAAAAGATATGAAATGAGAGATGATTTAATTGAAAGTGAAATTTTAAAAGATAAATCTAAAACCGAAATATTTGAATTAATTGGTAATCCTGACAACATTTATTCTGATGATATTTGGATTTATAATTTAGGAATATCTAATCCAGGATTGGGATTGCAATTTAATAGCTTAGAATTAAGTTTTAAAAATGAAAGAATTTTTGATTTTAAAAAAATTGAAGTTTCTGACTAAATTTAAAAAGATTCGTGCCTAAGCAGGAAATGATGAGTATAATAAATAACATAAATAAAGTTTTTGATCACAGAATTAGATTAGGCATCATGTCTGTTTTAATGGTGAATGAATTTGCCGATTTTAAAACTCTAAAAGAATTGTTAGGTGCTACAGATGGTAACTTGGCAAGCCATACAAAAGCTTTAGAAAAAGCAGAATATATTAAAATTGAAAAACAATTTATTGAAAGAAAACCAAACACACGTTATAGTACTACCAAATTAGGTCAAGCTGAATTTAAAAAACATATTAACGCACTTGAAAAATTAATTAATAAACAATAAGCTTCGCCAATTTTATTTAAATCTTTTTTTTAATCTTTTACTTTGAATTTCAAAGTACTTTTAAATTATAACAAAATGGAACACACACACCAACATCAACACAACAATCAACCTCAACAAAACACTAACAAGTTTGGACATTGGTTAAAAACATCAATCACTGCAAGACTTGCAATGGTTGGCATATTAACTTTAATACTATTAATACCTTTATTTTTTATTCAAAATTTAATTGATGAACGCTCAAGAAGACAAGAAGATGTTGTACAAGAAATTAATGAGAAATGGGGAAATGAAGTCCTACTCTATGGTTCAGTTTTAAAAATTCCTTATAAAACTTTTTCGGAAAAAATAATTAGGAATGAAGACTCTAAAAAAACATATACAGAAACCTTAGAAAGTATAAATTACGCCTATTTCTTTCCTTCAGATTTAAACATTTCTTCACAGGTTAATCCAGAAGAAAAAGAACGAGGTATCTTTAAAACTGCTGTTTATGATAGTCAAATTAATCTAAAAGGAAGTTTTAGTACACCAGACTTTTCGATTGCAGAAATCAATCCAAAATACATCATTTGGGACAAAGTAAAACTTATAGTCAGTACATCCAACTTAAAAGGTGTGACTACTGCAAAACTTCAACTTAATAAAACAGATTATGATTTTGCTTCAACCTATAACGGAAAATCCAACAAGCGTTATAATCAATTAGTAATGCATACTTTGGAGACTAAGGTTTTAAAAGGGCTTTCTGTAAATTCATTTGAAAAAAATATTCCATTCGCTTTAGATTTTAAAATAAAAGGAAGCGAGCAAATTAGATTTATTCCTATTGGTAAGCAAACTACAGCAACTATGACGTCTAATTGGAAAGACGCTAGCTTTTTTGGAGAGTTCTTACCTTTTAATGATGATAAATTTACAGATGCTGGTTTTGATGCAAAATGGAATATTTTGGATCTTAATCGTCCATTTTCTCAACAACATTTTGGTGCTTTACCAAAGTTAGACGAGTTTGCTTTTGGTGTTAATTTTATGATTCCTGTGGATGAGTACACAAAAAGCGAACGCTCTGTCAAATATGGATTTTTAGTTATTGGATTAACCTTTTTGCTATTCTTTTTAATACAAACGCTTAGTAAAATTAACATTCATCCATTTCAGTATTTAATGATTGGTTTAGCATTAACCATGTTTTACACTTTACTAGTTTCAATTAGCGAGCATAGTAACTTTTTAAAAGCGTATTTAATTGCAGGTGTTTCTGTAATTAGTTTAATAACAATCTATTCTAAATCTATTTTAAGCACTTGGAAATTTCCTTTGTTTATTGGATTGTCTTTAACTGCTCTGTACACTTTTATATATGTTATAATTCAATTAGAAAACTATGCCTTAATTGTTGGTAGTATTGGTCTATTTATCATTCTAGCAATAGTAATGTATGTCTCTAGAAAAATAGACTGGAACAATAACTAATTTTAGTTGGTAAGTGGTGATGCTTCTCTGTTTTTTTTGCAAGAGCATCACATTTACCATTAATAAAACCTTTTAAGTTTTAAATGAAAAAACAACGTAAACAATTAATTGCTTGGCTGTTTGAAGTCACCCAACGTATTTACACCAAATACTTTAAGCGCAATCAACCTTGGAATATTAAAAAGGATAACTTATTACTACTACCAAAACATACATTTGGTTATCATTTGGGTTTGTTTTTGGATAAAAACGGATTTGAATTAATACCAAAAGTAGAACGTCACGATGCTTACCACGTCATGACTGGATACAATAGTAATGAGGAAGATGAAATTGCGTTGCAATACTTGTGTTTTGGCAACGGAAAACGCAGCATTTATTTATTTGGCGTGATTATTATTGGCAGTATAATTCTGCCAGAATATTGGCGTTATTATATTAAATCTTTTGGTATTGGTAAAAACGCAAATGCGTTTTATAATCTAGATTACAAAGGGTTATTAAACACTTCTTTTAATACTTTAAGAGGTTCGATATTTACAAACACCAATTTTTAAAATGAAGAAAAAATCCAAACGTTTTTTTAAACTTGTTATATTACTTTGCTTGGCAGTCTTATTTGCTAATTTTCATATTACTTATAACGCGGAACAAAAATTATATGATACTGTTAAATCTATACCTAAAAACCGAGTTGGTTTAGTGTTAGGAGCTGGTAAATATGTTGGAAATAGTAAGCATGTAAACTTGTATTATAAATATAGATTAGAAGCTGCTTTTTTACTTTATAAAAATAAAAAAATAGATATTATTTTAATAAGTGGAGACAACAGCACAACTGACTATGACGAGCCTTCTACCTTTAAATCAGACCTTATAAAGCTAGGTGTACCTGCAAATAAAATAGTTTTAGATTATGCAGGTTTTAGGACATTGGATTCTGTTGTTAGAGCCAAAGCTGTTTTTGGATTGGAAAGCTTCACTATTATCTCACAACGATTTCATAACGAACGTGCTATTTATCTAGCCGAAAACCAAAACTTAAAAGTCATTGGCTTTAATGCCAAAGATATTAAAGGTCGTTATGGGTTACGCACAAAATTGCGCGAATATTTAGCACGATCCAAAGCCATAATTGACGTTATTATTAATAAACAACCTAAGTTTTTAGGTCCAAAAATTAATATATAACTATGTTTAAAATAAATAAGTTATATATAATAGTTACGCTACTATTATTAGTAATTGAAATAGTAATTGCACTATTTTTAAAAGAAGGATTTATACGTTTTACAGTTGGCGATTTTTTAGCTTCAATTTTAGTGTATACTTTTTTTAGAAGTTTTTTAAAGCTTAAACTACTTAACATTGCTTTATTAGCTTTAGCAATTTCCTTTTCTATAGAGTTTTTACAGTTTTTTAATCTTTTAGATATGTTAGGCTTAAGAGAAAACCGAGTGATAGCAACAATATTAGGAAGCCACTTTAGTATTAGCGATTTAATTGCCTACGCTTTAGGGATTATTACCATTTTTATTATTGACATAAAATTTACATCAAATGAAAACCATTAAAACCATAATACAAACTGAATTTAAAATAGTATCCATCCTATGTATTGTTTCCTCTTTTAGTATCTTTTTACTACTATTTAGGATGAAACTAACACACACCAACTACTACTTGTTTTTAGTCTGGAATTTGTTTTTAGCTGGTGTACCATATGCAATCAGTACTTATTTAAATACCATTAAAAAACCAAATATCATTTATCTACTTAGTATCTGTTTTTTTTGGTTACTATTTATACCAAATGCACCATATATTATTACAGACTTATTTCATTTAAAATATAGTAGTCAGCAACTTATTTGGTTAGACACTTTGGTTATTGTTGCTTTTGCAATAACAGGAATGCTTTTGTTTTTAAAATCTGTTTATACTATGGAAACTATTTTTAAGACTTACGTCAAAAAACCTATCGTTACATTTAGCTTACCGTTTTTATTTATAATTATTGGTTTTGGAGTGTATTTAGGTCGATTTTTACGTTTTAATTCTTGGGAAATTATAAATAAACCAATGTCGATAATTAAACCTATTCTTGACATTATCACACAACCAAATCTACATCAAAAAGCTTGGCAATTTACTTTTATATTTGGGTTGTTTTTATGGATTGGATATGAAGTATTTAAACGTTTTATTAAATTAGAGTCATAAAAAAAAGGAAAGCTATTGCTTTCCTTTTTTTTATAATTAATACTAGTATCTAAAAATCTGTTGCATCGTTTGGATCTGTATTATTATTTACTTCATTTCCATCATTTACTCCATCTCCATCAGAATCAGGATTTAATGGATCCGTTGCAGAAAAACCTGTAGCAACACCATTTACTTCAGCATTTACTTCCTCTTGGTTTGTCAAACCATCACTATCACAATCTGCATCTGAAGTTATTGGTTCCGTAACACCTAACACATTATAATCACATGGATCTAAAGGATTAGTTTGTAGAACGATCTCTATTGCATCTAATACTCCATCTCCATCACAATCTATATTTGAAGTTTGCGTATTTGTAATATTAGCTACAATATAATCACATGGATCTAAAGGGTCTGTTCCCAATCCAATCTCATCTGCATCATTTACTCCGTCACCATCACAATCATTACCTGAGGTATTTGACACTGTAACATCTACTACATTATAATCGCATGGATCAAAAGGATCTGTTATATTTCCATTTGTAGGATTTGATTCATAAAAATCTATAACACCATCTCCATCTGAATCTATAGGAATACTTAAAGCATCATTAGGGTTTGTTCCTGCACTTGCTTCATAACAATCATCATAACCATCATTATCACTGTCTGCGTTAAAAGGATCTGTTATATTTCCATTTGGGTTACATGGATAATTAGGACTATTATTATCTACTCCAGTCATTTCCTCACAATCTGATAAACCATCATTATCGGAATCTATATATTGAATACCTAATAAATAAATCGCTTCATAGTCTGACTGATTTGAGATAGTATTATTTCCTTTTACAAACGCCACTTGTATTGAACTAGTTGCAATGAATTGGGCTGGATTCGTTATTGGGTTGGTATCAGCAATGGTATCAGTTGCTGTTTCAAAATACTCATATGTGTTTACTGGATCTGTATACCATTGTGTTAAATCATATTCAAGAGCATTAGAATCACAACTATTAGTGTTTGCAAAAATTTCGGAAGCGAAAACTGAAACATCTAAAGCATCTAAATAATCTGGGATTTGATCTCCATCACTATCTTCGTTCATTGGGTTACCATCATTATCATAGTCTTCGTCTGCTGTGTTTACACCATCACCATCATCGTCTTCATCTAAATAATCTGCTGTACCATCTCCATCTGTATCATCATCATCTAGGTTGTCATTACCATTTAAATCTTCAAACATATCCAAAACACCATCTCCATCACTATCAGCTAAGTCTACACAAGACATTTGCGTTCCTAAATCTGTAGTTGGCGTAGTAAAGTTTCCTGTAATCGTATCTGTTGTTTGACTATTTCCTAAATCAAAAATTTGTATAGAATAAGATGTATCTGCACTACAATATGCTATGTTTTCAGACAACATTCCGTTTGTTATAGCTATTATATGTGATTGATTATTATAAAACACATTAGCATAACCATTAGTAATAGGGTTGCCTGTACAATCGTTAAGAGTTGCAGTTAAATTTGTATTTAATGGATTTGAATCTGTAACCGTTACTGTGATGTTTTGGTCAGTTGTAAAAGGTCCTATGTTTTCTGTATAATCATTGTTTATACATCCAAAATCTGGTACAGTTAATACTAATGTTTCGTTATTAGGTATTAAACCACAAACTTCTCCATTACTATTAGTCCAACCAGAAGCTGTTTGCGACCATGTAGCAATGTCTGTTGTTATTAGCACTAATAAGTTTGGTATTACATCATTGTTTTCATCAACAATAGTTACACAAAAATCTACTGTTTCAAATGGAGCATCACAATTCCAAAAACTAAAATGTGTTACCTCTCCAACATACATGTTTCCTATTAAAGTAGCTTCTCCTTCTTCTACCCAATACCCATTAACTTCATCAAAATGCCATAATGGTATTGTTGCTGGTGGATTAGTCGCACTTGTTGGTACAGGAATAGAGATTTCTGCAACTGTACCTTCAGCAATATTTAATTCTTCTCCGTTTTCTCCTATCAATTCTACAGCAATCATACCATAGGTTTCTAACACACGTAAATCACCATCTAGGTTTTCTGCTAGTAGCATTCCTGGCATTTGCAGTTCCATATCTTCATCATCTGGATTAATATGTTTTAAAACCACATCTACATTACCTTGATAAGCATTACCATTTTCATATTGGTAATCTCCTGCAAAATCTATTGCTGTTCCATTAGGCAGACCAACACTTATAGTTTGACCAGAAGATACTGTGGTTAATACTTCTAACTCTAATAACATTATTTTTACTTGGTTAACACCATCTGTAGGTACTAAAGCTCTTGAGCCATCAATAAAACCACTTTTACTAGCTTTTACATAAGCAAACTTCTCATAGACCGTAGCGCTTTCTACAGAAAAAACACCGTTTTGATCTGTCACTGCCATACTATTTCCCACAGTCACTGTTACTCCAGAAATGGGATTGTTTTCTTCATTAACCACAGTTCCAATAAAACGTGCGGTTATTGAGTCTCCAAAATTTTCTAAAAATGGATTTCCTGATTCTCCTTCAGAAGTTTGTTCGTTTAGAGGTACATTATTGTCATCCTCACAAGCATTAATTGAAAATAATATAATTAATGCCAAAAGCAGTTTTAGTGGTTTCATATAAAAAATAATTGATTATACTTTAAAGATACATGTTTTATAAAATGGTTGCGTTATAAAACTATTTTTTTACTAGTCACAAAATGATACATTTATTAAACACTAAACTTAAATCATAAGTTTAGTGTTTAATAAATAAAAAAAGCTTCCTAAATAGAAGCTTTTTTTATATTTAAACTCTTGAAATTTAAAAATCTAAAGGATCGTTTGGATCTGTATTATTATTTACTTCATTTCCATCATTTACTCCATCTCCATCACTATCTGGATTAAAAGGATCTGTAGGTGCATATCCTGTAGCAACACCATTTACTTCAGCATTTACTTCCTCTTGGTTTGCCAAACCATCCAAATCACAATCTGCTATTATCCAATATCCAGTTTGTGGGTATGTTATTAAACCTGGATCATAATCACAAGGATCAAAAGGTTCTGTATTATTATTTAACTCATCTACATTTGAAACTCCATCTCCATCACAATCTACTTCAGCAGTAGGAACTAATGTAATGTCTGCTGGGTTATAATCACAAGGATGATTTGGATCTGTAGGATTTCCATTTGATGGATTTACTTCATCATAGTCAGTAACTCCATCTCCATCAGTATCTACAGTTATTGGAAAACTATTCGCATCATTAGGGTCTGTTCCTGCATTTGCTTCATAGCAATCATCAAAACCATCACCATCACTATCTGCATTATTTGGGTCTGTAATGTTTCCGTTAGGATCACAATTAGAATTACCATTTATTCCCGTAATTTCCTCACAATCTGTTAAACCATCATTATCAGAGTCTAAATAAGCTTCAAAAAGATATACTTCAGCAACATCATATTGATTAGTCACAGTATTAGTTGCTCTAACAAAAATCATCTGCGTAGTTCCATCATCTGTAAATGGGTTAGACAATGGGTTTACATCTGCTAACGCATCTGCTTCTGTTAGATAAAAAGCATACGTATTATTAATTAACCCTGGATATGCTGTTGTAATTACAACGTCCAAATCATATTCTATTGTTGGTGCGCAACCAGTACCAGACACTTCACTACCATACACTTGGACATCTAAAACATCTAAATAATCAGGAATTTGGTCTCCATCACTATCCTCGTTCATTGGGTTACCATCGTTATCATAATCTTCGTCAATAGTATCAACACCATCATTATCATCGTCTGTATCTAAATAATCTGGTGTACCATCTTGGTCAGTATCATCATCGTCTAAGTTATTATTTCCATTTAGGTCTTCATACATATCCAAAACACCATCTCCATCACTATCAGCTAAATCTACACAAGACATTTGCGTTCCTAAATCTGTAGTTGGCGTAGTAAAGTTTCCTGTAATCGCATCTGTTGTTTGACTATTTCCTAAATCAAAAATCTGTATAGAATAGGTAGTATCTGTACTACAATACGCTATGTTTTCAGACATCATACCATTTGTTATAGATATTATATGTGATTGATTATTATAAAACACATTAGCATAACCATTAGTAATAGGGTTACCAGTACAATCATTAAGTGTTGCTGTTAAACTTGTATTTAATGCATTAGCATCTGTTACTGTTACTGTAATGTTTCCGTCTGCAGAAAATGGACCAATTGTAGTTGTAAAATCATTTCCTACACATCCATAATTTGGCACTACTAAAGTAAGTGCATCATCTTGTGGTACTAAACCACATTCTATACCATCATAATTTGTATATCCATAAGTCCCTGTAGAATTTAAAGCAGGAGAATATAAATTTAAAGGAGTATAAGGTAGTATGTTTCCGCTTTGGTCCTGCAATGTTATACAAATATAAACTGATGGATAAGGATAATCCCAATTCCAAAAACTAAAATGTGTTACCTCTCCAACATACATGTTTCCTATTAAAGTAGCTTCTCCTTCTTCTACCCAATACCCATTAACTTCATCAAAATGCCATAATGGTATTGTTGCTGGTGGATTAGTCGCACTTGTTGGTACAGGAATAGAGATTTCTGCAACTGTACCTTCAGCAATATTTAATTCTTCTCCGTTTTCTCCTATCAACTCTACTGCAATCATACCATAGGTTTCTAAGACACGTAAATCACCATCTAAGTTTTCTGCTAATAACATTCCTGGCATTTGTAGTTCCATATCTTCATCATCTGGATTAATGTGTTTTAAAACAACATCTACATTACCACTATACGCATTTCCATTTTCAAATTGGTATTCTCCTGCAAAATCTATTGCTGTTCCGTTAGGCAAACCAACACTTATAGCTTGACCTGAAGAAATAGTAGTTAACACCTCTAATTCTAACAACATTATTTTTACTTGATTAACACCATCTGTTGGTACTAAAGCTCTTGAGCCATCAATAAAACCAGTTTTACTAGCTTTTACATAGGCAAACTCTTCATAAACTGTAGCGCTTTCTATAGAAAAAACTCCGTTAGTATCTGTTACAGCCATACTATTCCCTACTGTTACTGTTACTCCAGAAACAGGATTATCTTCCTCATTAACTACAGTTCCAATAAAACGTGCAGTTGTTGATGCACCAAAGTTTTCTAAAAAAGGATTTGAAGTATTTCCGTCTATTTGCACCTGGTTTAAAGGTTTATTATTGTCTTTCTCGCAAGAGTTAAATGACATAAAAAGCAATAAGACTAGTACTGATTTTAGTAATTTCATAATTGATTAATTGGTTAATGTTATATTTAAAAGATGAGACATTTACTATTTGGTTGCGTCTCAAAATGTAATTTTCTTACAATTTACAATAATTGTAAAGTATTGTATCTATAAAATAGAATTTGCTTGATTTGAATTAGAATTTGTTAAGCCTAACAACTTTAAAACAAGTAAAATTCAAAAATTCCTACTTTAAGTTGTCTTTTTAACAACCTCTACTTGGTCTGAATCTGATCTATTTTTATCCTGAATAGTTCTTACTATTGAAGTTGTTCTGTTTCTAGTTAAAAAACGAGGTAAACAAGACAAAAATTTATTTAAAACTCCTGGAATTGCAACAACTTTACCTTTTAACATAGCCTTATAACCATAAACTGCAACCGCTTTAGGGCAAGCCATATTAAAACTGATTTTATTGTCTGACTCTGCTGCATTAGACACCACTTCTTGAAACGATGTTTTTGTAGGTCCTGGACATAAAACGGTAACTGTAACTCCTGTATCTTTTAACTCGTTTGCAATAGCTTCTGAAAAAGACAAAAGATAGGATTTTGATGCATAATATAAAGCCATCATTGGGCCAGGTTGGAAAGCTGCTAATGAGGAAACATTTAATATTTTACCACTATCCTGACTAATCATGCCTTGTAAAACCAGCTTGGTTAAATGCGTAATTGTAATTATGTGTAAGTTTAGCATTGCAGATTCTTTTTCCCAACTGGTATTAGCAAAAGGTCCAAAAATCCCAAAACCTGCACTATTAACTAACACATCAATTTTTAGATGCTTTATTTTATCAAAAACTGTTTGAGCTATATTTACTTTACTTAAGTCTATTACAACAATATCTACTGTACTATTATAACTTTCTTTTAAAAACGATTGTACCTCCAAAAGCTTTCCTTGATCTATATCTACAAGTACTAAATTGTAATTGTCTTTTGCTAGCAAAAGAGACAACTCATATCCTAATCCGGAAGCTGCTCCTGTTACTACTGCTGTTTGGGACATATCTATTTTTATCTTTTTTGATTTTTATTCTTTACCATCTACATAATCTTGCAAGTAAGCAAAACGATCTGTAAGCTTACCATCATTTGTCGTCATTTTGGCACGTTTTAAAACACCATCTGCATCGTTATTAAAAAATGCAGGAATAACATGTTTTAAAAACATATCTCCAAAACCTTCGCTAGCATCTTTAGGCAACTCACAAGGTAGGTTATCTACAGCCATCATTGTTATAGCATTTTTAGCATTAAAAGCAACTTCTTTTTCTGTTTTTGGGTCATAACCATAAAAAGGCTCTGCAATAGTAGAAGGTCTTATTGTACTTGCTACAGGTCCATCAATATCGCAAGACACATCTGCAATTAAATTAATTTTAAAATCAGGATGTTTTGCATCCTCTCTGGTAAATAAATAAGGTGCACCATCTCCATAAAAATGTCCAGCTATAAAAAAGTCTGTTTGTTTTGCATAAGGCATAAAGTTACTTTCATAACCTGCTGGATCTTTATAAAACGCATACTTATCACCTACTTTACCATCACTACGTTTTGCATATTCCATGACATCAGCCATGACGTAAACTGGCTCAGTAAACTCTGATGTTAAGTATAACGCATCACTAACTTCTTTTATTTTTAAATGATCCAAAATCTCTTTTGCACCATAGGCTACTTTTCCGGTTCCTGTTAGTAAAATTTTGATGTTTGGTAATTTTATTTTGTCTAACTCTGCTTTTACTGCATCTAAGTCTTTTAGGCTTTCTACTTTTGGTAAATTAAATAATCCATCACGTAAACCTAATGCTCTAAACCCATTATAAGCACCAACCAATCCAGCGTAACGTCCAAAACCTATTAATCTTGCTCCATTCTCTTTTACAATAGTTTCGTGATCGTAAAGCTCTATTTTTTTATCTAAAACAGCTTTTAACAACTTACGATTATATGGTTGTTTTTTTATGGTATGACTAAAGAAAAAATATTTTTTATTAGGAATAAGTGCCTCTAATGGCACTTCTTTTACTCCAAACATGACATCTGCTACTGAAACATTGTCTTGTACAGAAAATCCCAACTTTTGATATTCTGAATCTTGAAATACGCGTATATCTGATGCTTCTACAACAACTTTTGCTTCTGGGAATTTGTTTTTTAGTTCCTTTAAATCTGTTGGAGAAAAAACCACACGCCTATCTGGTGGGTTTTTACGTTCTTTTATTATTGCGAATGTCATAAAATCTGTCTTGGAATAATTTTTGCACTAAATTAAAGGTATTTGTAAGGTTTAGCAAAGTTTTTTACTAATTTTGCAACCTACTTGTTTAAATGGCTTGCGGATTGCGACGCCTTTTTAGTAAGTGCGTTAGGGATTGCAGCAACATCCTTTTGCTTTTTTTAGCAAAAGATATAGCGAAAAGCCTGACCGATTTTTGCCATTAAAAGCAAAAATGGGTAACGCTAAAAAACTTTTTAAAATCTGGGGTCGACTGGTTTTGACAGCGAGATTAATTAGATTGTAAGCACGTCGTGTAATGGCATTGAGACACGTTAAAGGCTAGACCAAATTTTAATCGGCGAGAATAACTACGCTTTAGCTGCCTAATCTGAATTATAGTAAGATTAAGCCTCGGCTCACTAGGTGAGCAAGCTTTATGTCTTTGGAAAGCTTTGATTGACAGCGTTCCATATAAGGCATCGAAAATGTCAATATAGGCTTTGTAGTGCTTTGTTGCTTTGCCGAAACTAAAGAAGATAAGTTATAAGTGGGTTGTCTTTAACCAGCTTTTAATCGAAAATATAAGAAAAGAATAAACGTGTAGAAAGCCTTTTGATTACTTGTTTGGACGAGAGTTCGATTCTCTCCGACTCCACAAAAAAAATCCCAATCTTTTCAGATTGGGATTTTTTTATTATTACTTTTTATAAGGTAAGCCTTCATGTTTCCATTTAGAAAAGCCTCCTTTAAAATCATATACTTTTTTAAAACCTAGGTCTTTCATTTTTTCTGCACATGCAGCACTTCTTCCTCCAGAATGGCAATATAATAAAACCGGTTTATCTTTATCTAACTTTAGTATATCTGTAGTAAAGGTTGGCGAATTAAAATTTATATTTTGTGCTTCTGCAATATAACCTGCTTTAAATTCTTTTGGAGTTCTGATATCAACAAATTGCACATTATCTAATTGCATTAGATCTTGCATTTCTTGCACGTTTACCTCTGTAATTTGGTCTGAATCTTTTTGTTTACAGTTAAAAATAAAAAAAACTAGGCTTAGACATATTAAAACAGATACTTTTTTCATAATTGTTAGTTTACTCTACTTCTCCTGTCCACTCACTAAATCCTCCCATAAGATTGTATGTTTTTTCAAAACCTAATTGATTCATGATTGCACAAGCTTGAGCACTTCTACCTCCAGATCTGCAATACACATAAACACTTTTAGATTTATCTAACTCTTCTACTTCATAAATAAAACCTTGACCTTTATAAATATCAATATGTAATGCATTTGGAATTTTTCCTTCTGCAACTTCTTCTTCTGTTCTTACATCAAGTATTAATGCATTCTCGTCATTTTCCAATTGTTTTACCCAATCGACTTGTAATAAATCAGCCATTTTTTCTATATATTTTATTTTTCAAAATTAACATTTATGTAGCATATAGACCAAAAAAAAATCCAAAATGTTACATTTCGGATTTTAATTTTAATGTGTTTATTGTCTAAACTTTTATCGAGCAACCTATTGCTTTAGTTTCTTTAACTTCTATCTCTTCTCCACTTAATAAAGCATTTACAGCATTTTCAACATATTTAGTTTTTACTGCGTCTGCGTCTTGGTAATTATCATCAATAGCTCCAATATACTTTACCATATTTCCTTCTTTTGTTTTTTCTAAAATATAGATATGTGGTGTTTTTGTAGCTCCATATTGCGGATATATTTTTTGACCTTCATCCATTAAATAAGGAAATGTAAAGTCTTTTTCTTTTGCTCTAACTTTCATCGCTTCCATATTATCTCCAGGTTTTACCTTAGTATTATTTGGCATAATAGCAATTACTGGATACCCTTTATCTGCATATTTTCCATTTAAAGCTTCTACTCTGTCCTCATAGGCTACTGCATAAGGACAAGTATTACATGTAAACACAACTATAAACCCTTTAGCCTCATCAAAATCTGACAAAGACACCATTTTTCCGTCTATGTTTTCTAATGAGAAATCTGTTGCAATATCACCTACTTTATATCCTGGAGGAGCTAACTCTGTTTTGTTTGTAAAAGCACTAACTGTAATTAACATGACTAGTGCTAGTGTAAATTTGATTGTTTTTTTCATAATAATTATTTTAAAAATTGTTGCAATTCGTGTTCAAGTTCTTCATAAATAAAAGAACGTTCGTAAAATACGGTTTTATCTTGATTATATATAATTGTAGCAGGAATAGCTCCTGACCAATCTTTATCTACTTTTGGAATCCATGTATTAGAATCCACATCGTCTAATAAAATGACTTCGCTTTTTAGTTTCTGTTTTTTAAGAAAAGGCTTTAACTTAGTATCTATATGCTTCGGAAAATCTAAACTTACAAGTATAACTTCTACTTTTTTATCTAAATAATTTGCATTTAACTTTTCAAAATAAGGTAATTCCTTTACACATGGTGCACACCAAGTTGCCCAGAAATTTATCACATAAGTTTCACTTTTATCTTTAGCAGCTAAATAAGCTTCTAACCCTTCAAAATCAACAACTTTTAAAGTATCAGTTTTTATTGTCTTTATTTTTTCAACAGAAAAATTTGATTGCTCATTATTGTTCCCAAAAGAACAGAAAACTATTGATATTATTAAAAAAACATGCTTCATAAAGTAAATTTAATACTATTCATGTTGCTTTTTTTACTTTTAACAAATAATTAAACTCATAAAACATTTGAAAACTAAAATTTGATTTCTATATTTGAACTTTATAATAACTATGAACACAATTTTAAATAATACTTGGTGGTGGAACTCTCGAAAACAAAACTTCGTGAACTAACGCTATAGTAATATTTAAATTAAAAATATTCAAAAAAGGCTTGTCATTCACGACAAGCCTTTTTTCATTTTAAACAAGAACATGAAAACATTCAGTTTATACACACATTACAAGAAAATTCTAGCAGACACTATTACTCCTGTTAGTATTTATCTTAAAATAAGAGATAAATTCCCAAATAGTATTCTATTAGAAAGTAGCGACTATCATGCTAACGACAATAGTTTTTCTTACATATGCTTTAACCCAATTGCATCTATAAAAGTAGATAGCAAAGCTATTACGCAAACATTTCCTGACGGAAGCACGATGGTAAATAAGGTTAGAAATGTTAAGGAAATGATCCATAAATTTACTAAACGTTTTAAAGTAAACTCTGAAGATTTTAAATTTATTAATAACGGAGTTTTTGGCTACACTGCTTATGATGCTGTTAAACATTTTGAAGATATTGATATTTCAAAAAAGCCAAACTCTTTAGATATTCCAGATATTTACTATGCAGTGTATCAAAACATTATTGCTATAAACCATTTTAAAAATGAAGCCTATATTTTTGCTCATTGTTTTGAAACCGAAAATAACATAGATGAAGTATTGCAACTTATCCGTTCTAAAAACTTTGCTTCTTACGATTTTAATACTAATTCTGAGATTGAATCTAACCTAACAGATCAAGAATATAAAGAACATGTAGAGTTAGCAAAACAGCATTGCGCAAGAGGTGATGTGTTTCAATTAGTATTGTCTAAAAAATTCTCGCAATCATTTAAAGGAGACGAGTTTAATGTCTATCGTGCCTTAAGAAGTATTAACCCCTCTCCTTACCTTTTCTATTTTGATTATGGTAATTTTAAAATCTTTGGAAGCTCTCCAGAAGCACAATTAGTTGTTAATAAAGGTCGTGCAGAAATCCATCCTATTGCTGGTACATTTAGACGTACTGGTAATGATGAAAAAGATACAGAATTGGCAAAGCAATTAGCACAAGACGATAAAGAAAACGCAGAACATGTAATGCTAGTTGACTTGGCAAGAAATGACTTAAGCAGACATGGAAGCGACGTAAAAGTGGAGACTTATAGAGAAGCACAATTTTTCTCGCATGTCATTCATTTAGTAAGTAAAGTTACAGGAAAAGTACATGATAACACCACAACTATGCAAGTAGTTGCAGACACTTTTCCGGCAGGAACCCTAAGTGGTGCGCCAAAACATAAAGCAATGCAGCTAATAGAAAAATACGAAAAAACAAGTCGTGCATTTTATGGAGGAGCAATTGGATTTATGGATTTTAATGGCAATTATAATCATGCAATAATGATTAGAACATTTATGAGTAAAAACCATAAACTACATTGGCAAGCAGGAGCTGGATTAGTATCTAAATCCAATCCAGAAAACGAATTACAAGAAGTATATAATAAATTAGGAGCACTAACAAAAGCTATTGAGTTAGCAAAGGAAATTTAACATGAAAGTATTAGTTATAGACAATTACGACAGTTTTACCTACAACCTAGTCCATTATCTAGAAGATTTAGATTGCGATGTAACAGTAAAACGAAACGACAAACTTACTTTAGAAGAAGTAGATGCTTTTGACAAAATAGTATTATCACCAGGACCAGGAGTACCAGATGAAGCAGGTTTACTAAAATCAATAATAAAGCAATATGCACCAACAAAAAGCATTTTAGGTGTGTGTTTAGGTCAACAAGCAATTGGAGAAGTTTTTGGAGGCTCTTTAATAAACCTAAAGGATGTTTATCATGGTGTTGCAACCAAGGTAACAACCTGTGTAGATGATGAGATTTTATTTAAAGATCTAGACAAAACTTTTGATGTTGGTAGATATCATTCTTGGGTAGTAAATCCAAATTTACCTGAAGTTTTAGAAGCAACTTCTTTTGATCAAAATGGACAAGTTATGTCTTTAAGACATAAATTTTATGATGTTAGAGGTGTACAATATCATCCAGAAAGCGTGTTAACACCTAATGGGAAAAAAATATTAGAAAACTGGGTAAATCAATAGTCAGTATAATTGAAAGGAGTTAAAACAAATAGACGTTAAATTAAAAATATTTCCACTTTCGTGGAAAATAGACATGAAACAAATACTAAACAGATTAATAAACCAAGAAAGCATCTCTAGTAAAGAAGCTAAAAACGTATTAGTAAATATTTCTGCAGGACAATATAACCAATCGCAAATAGCAGCTTTTTTAACCGTTTATATGATGCGAAGTATAACATTAGAAGAGCTTCAAGGGTTTAGAGACGCATTACTAGAGCTATGTATTCCTATAGATTTATCAGACTTTAATGCAATAGATTTATGTGGAACAGGAGGAGATGGAAAAGACACGTTTAACATTTCAACTTTAGCTTCTTTTGTAACAGCTGGAGCTGGAGTAAAAGTTGCAAAACATGGTAATTATGGTGTATCATCTGCATCTGGATCATCAAACGTCATGGAAGCTTTAGGGATTCATTTTTCTAACAAATCAGACTTTTTAAAATATTCAATAGACAAAGCTGGCATTTGTGTTTTACATGCACCTTTATTTCATCCAGCTATGAAAAATGTCGCTCCAATCCGTAAAGAACTAGGTGTTAAAACCTTTTTTAATATGTTAGGACCAATGGTAAATCCATCGTTTCCAAAAAATCAAATGGTAGGTGTTTTTAATTTAGAGTTACAACGTTTATACAGCTACTTATACCAAAACACAGATAAAAACTATAGTATTGTTCATGCATTGGATGGTTATGATGAAATTTCATTAACCGGAAACACTAAAATAGTTTCTAATCAGACCGAAACCATGTTAAACCCATCAGATTTAGGTCTTAAAAAAATAGAACAATCTGAAATTTTTGGTGGAAACACAGTTAAAACAGCAGCTGCTATTTTTAAAGATATAATAAAAGGTAATGGAACTGAAGCACAAAATAATGTGGTTTGCGCAAATGCAGGATTAGCAATTGCAACAGTAAATCAAATATCACATTTGGAAGGGTTTGAATTAGCTAAAGAAAGTTTAGAAAGCGGAAAAGCTAAAGCTTGTCTAGAACGATTAATAGAAATTAGTAAGTAATGGATATTTTAACTAAAATAGTAAACGACAAACGCATAGAAGTAAACCTTCGTAAACAACTAATACCAATCAAGCAATTAGAGCAATCAATCTTGTTTGAACGTGAAACAATTTCATTAGCAAAAAAACTAAAAAATAGCACTACAGGTATTATTGCAGAACACAAACGTCGTTCTCCATCAAAACAAGTAATAAACCACAATTTAAATGTCTTTGATGTAGCAAAAGGATATCAAGATGCAGGAGTTTGCGGAATGTCTGTATTAACAGACGGAAAATATTTTGGAGGTAGTTTAGACGATTTATTAACAGCAAGAGCATGTTGTAACCTACCATTATTACGTAAAGAGTTTATCATTGATCCCTATCAAATAATTGAAGCAAAAGCCTATGGAGCAGATGTAATTTTATTAATTGCTGCTATATTAACTAAAGCAGAAATCAAACAATTTTCAGAACTTGCAAAAAGCTTAAATTTGGATGTACTTTTAGAAGTACATAATGAAGCCGAATTAAACAAATCTATGATGCCAAGCCTAGATATGTTAGGTGTTAATAACAGAAATTTAAAAACATTTGAAGTTAGCTTAGAGACCAGCAAACAATTGAGTACATTAATACCAAACGATTTTGTAAAAATATCTGAAAGTGGTATAAGTAGCACTGAAGCTATAAAAGAGTTACAGCCTTTTGGATACAAAGGATTTTTAATAGGCGAAAATTTTATGAAAACAAATAATGCAGGTCAAAGTGCAAAACAATTTATTGAAGCATTAAACAAATAAATAGGTTTGTCATTCCAAACTATCTCACTGAGCGTAGTCAAAGTATGATGAGGAATCCACAAAACTTAATCATTAATAAATTTTCGCTTTAGCGGAAATAAAAAAAATTTAAAATGAAATTAAAAATCTGCGGAATGAAAAATGAAAACAACATCTTAGATGTTGCCGATCTTAGTCCAAATTATATGGGGTTTATTTTTTATGAAAAATCATCACGCTATTTTAATGGCATCATTCCAGAATTACCAGAAGGCATCAAAAAAATAGGTGTTTTTGTTAATTCAACTTTTGATTATATAAGAGGTAAGGTCGAAAAACATGACTTGCAAGGTGTACAATTACATGGTCAAGAATCTCCAGAATTATGTCAACAATTAAAAGATCTTAATATTACTGTAATTAAAGTGTTTTCAATAAAAAACCAATTCAATTTTAAAGTACTTGAACCTTATGAAGACGTTTGTGATCACTATTTATTTGACACAAAAGGAAAAGAACCAGGAGGAAATGGTTATGTTTTTAATTGGAATGTTTTAAAAAACTACCCATCGTCCAAACCTTATTTTTTAAGTGGTGGAATTGGCTTAAAAGAGATGGATGCCATCCTATTATTTTTAAAAAGACCAGAATCTTACTTATGCTTTGGATTTGATGTTAACAGTAAATTCGAAACAGCAGCAGGATTAAAAGACACCACTAAACTTAACGATTTTAAACAAAAATTGATAGCTAACAATTATGAGTTTTAATATTGACAACAAAGGATATTACGGAGAATTTGGAGGTGCTTACATCCCAGAAATGCTATATCCAAACGTAGAAGAACTAAAACAAAACTACCTTAAAATAATGGCAGAACCCTCTTTTAAAAAAGAGTTTGACCAATTATTAAAAGACTATGTTGGACGTCCTTCTCCACTCTATTTTGCTAAAAGATTAAGCAAAAAATACAACACAAAAATTTACTTAAAACGCGAAGATTTAAATCATACAGGAGCACATAAAGTCAATAATACAATTGGACAGATTTTAATGGCAAAACGTTTAGGAAAAACACGTATAATTGCCGAAACTGGAGCAGGACAACATGGTGTTGCAACAGCAACCGTTTGTGCTTTAATGGGACTAAAATGCATTGTTTATATGGGAGAAATTGACATAGCACGTCAAGCTCCAAACGTAGCCAGAATGAAAATGTTAGGTGCAACAGTAGTACCAGCTTTATCAGGTAGTCGCACACTAAAAGATGCTACAAATGAAGCCATTAGAGATTGGATTAACAACCCTGTAGACACACATTATATTATCGGAAGCGTTGTAGGACCACATCCATATCCAGATATGGTTGCACGTTTTCAATCTATAATTAGCGAAGAGATTAAGTGGCAATTACAAGATAAAGAAGGTACAGAAAAACCAGATTATGTCATTGCTTGTGTTGGAGGTGGTAGTAATGCTGCAGGTGCTTTTTATCATTATTTAGATGATACAGATGTAAAACTAATAGCAGTAGAAGCAGCTGGAAAAGGGATACATTCTGGAGAAAGCGCAGCAACATCTGCATTAGGAAAAGAAGGCATAATTCATGGTAGTAAAACCCTATTAATGCAAACAGACGATGGTCAAATTACAGAACCTTATTCCATATCAGCTGGACTAGACTATCCAGGCGTTGGACCAATGCATGCGCATTTATATAAATCTGGACGCGCAGAATTTATTGCTATTACAGATAATCAAGCAATGACTGCAGGATTAGAACTAAGCCAATTAGAAGGTATCATTCCAGCAATAGAAAGTTCTCATGCATTTGCAGTTTTTAATCAAAAGCAATTTAAAACAAACGATGTGGTAGTGATTAATTTATCAGGTCGAGGCGATAAGGATTTACAGAATTATATAGATTATTTTTTGCTCTAAAATTTGGGCGTTACCACAAGGGTCAGGCTTTCAAGGCTCGCTCTCTGCGAGGAGCTCAGACAAACCTTTCAATCCTTAACGCAATAGTGATAAGTGATAAGTGATAAGTGATAAAAACAGAAATTTAAAGGGATTAAAACAAAATATAGCAAAAAAGAAAATCCCAAATCAATTCGCAGAATTGAAAATTGAAATGCAGAAATAATGAACGAAGGAATGAAGATGCAAAGCAAAGCTTTAAGCACGTAATTCCGAAAGTGAATGATGCTTTAGCAATTCCCTCATTTCAATATGATTTTTTGGTTCGTTTTGCATCAAGGCAAAATGAACAAAAGAAAAAACAAATAAAATAAATTCATTTTAAATGAACAGAATAAACCAAAAAATAAAAGACAACAAAAAGCTATTAAGCATATACTTCTCAGCAGGCTATCCTCGATTAGAGGATACTAAAGTAATCATCCAAAACCTTGAAAAAAACGGAGTTGACATGATAGAGATTGGCTTACCATTTAGCGATCCCTTAGCAGATGGACCAACCATACAAGCAAGCTCAACAAAAGCATTAAAAAACGGAATGACAACAGACGTGTTGTTTAACCAATTAAAGGATATCAGACAAACAGTATCTATACCATTAATAATAATGGGATATTTTAACCCAATGTTTCAATATGGTATTGAGGCTTTTTGTAAAAAATGTCAAGAGATTGGTATTGATGGATTAATCATTCCGGATTTACCAGTAGATGTTTATAACGACCAATACAAAGCCATTTTTGAAAAATACGGACTAATAAATGTGTTTTTAATTACACCTCAAACAAGCATAGAGCGTATTAGCTTTATAGATTCTATATCAAACGGATTTATTTATATGGTTAGTAGTGCAAGTGTAACAGGTAGCAATTCTGGTTTTGGAGAAGAGCAGACTAACTATTTTAAACGTATTGCAGACCTAAATTTAAAAAATCCACAAATTGTAGGTTTTGGTATATCAGACAATAAAACGTTTACACAAGCCACAACTTATGCAAAAGGTGCAATTATTGGAAGTGCATTTATTAAGCACTTATCTAAAAATGGTGTAAACAAAATTGATAGCTTTGTAAATAATATTTTAAACACGTAATTACATTGAAACCTTTTAACGACTTAAGAATTATAATTTTATTATGCTTGACCTTAGGTTTAGCACCTTTTTTTCCAGAACCACATATTTGGGGAAAAATTAAATGGATTGCTGGAGGAGCCAATGGTATGCAACTAAAAGATTGGTTTGATGTTGTCATGCATGGATTTCCTTGGGTATTATTAATTAGATTAATTATTGTAAAATTAGCGCCAAAAAAAGATGCTTAATATTGTTTTAATAGAACCCGAAATACCTAATAACACAGGTAATATTGGACGACTAGCTTTAGCTTCTGGAAGCAAACTACACTTAGTAAAACCTTTTGGTTTTGAGCTTAGCGATAAACGACTAAAACGTGCTGGACTAGATTACTGGAAACATTTAGACGTTATTATTTACGAGTCTAATGAGGATTTTTTTAATAAAAACAAAGACGCAAACTTTGCCTTCTTTTCTAGTCATGGAACAAAATTGCATTGGGATATTCCGTTTACAGACAACCAATTTCTAGTATTTGGAAAAGAGTCTGTTGGATTAGATAAAAACATTATTGAAACACATTCAGACGCACTTTATAAAATACCGCTTTATAGCGAACATATTAGAAGTCTAAACCTTGCCAATGCTGTTAGCATAGTTATTTATGAAGGTTTAAGGCAGTTATAGTAAAACAAAACTTTTTAATTATGAAAAAAACACTTTTAGTTCTTTTAACATTAACACTATTCTCTTTTAGCCCAACCCAAAACAAGTACAACCTAATAGGAAAGTGGATTGGAGAAGATAAAAACGATAGTTTTATAGTAATATTTGAAAATGATGGTTATGCTGAATTCCAAATGAATGGGGAAATTCTTGGTGGAAAAGAATTTGTAATGAATGGAAAAAAAGGGAAGATGACCTACACAATTAACTATGAAACTTCACCAATAGAACTTGATTTTAAGGTAACATTATTAGAAACTGGAGAAAGTCGAAATTTATATGGTATCGCTAAATTTATTGACAAAAACTCTATTCAACTTTCTATTGAATATAACTCAATTAGACCAACAGAATTTAATAATGAAAATTCATCAATATTGATGCGATCTGATAAATAATAATCTACTTAATATTTACTAAATCATTGAAACAAATTCATGTTTACTTTATAAAAAACCACTTTATAGCAAACATATTAGAAATTTAAATCTGGAAAATGCTGTAGGAATTATAGTTTAGAAGGCTTAAGACAATTAAAATAGCTACTTGACTTTGTCAAAATTTTATACTAACTTCGTTTAACGTCTGATATAAGTCATTAAAACGACATCATATCAGAGAAATTAAACGAAAACTTCAAAAATCATTTAGCATTCTTCCTCAAATACTCTAAATACATAGTCTCAACTTTGGTTCTAGCCCAAGGCATACGACGCAAAAATTTTAAACTTGATTTTATTGATGGATTATCTGTAAAACATTTAATTTTAATATTATAACCTAAATATTCCCAACCATAATGCGCTTGTAACTCAGTTACAATTTGCTCTAATTTAACACCATGCAATGGGTTGTTTTTTTGGGTTTCCACTATAGGTTTTCTATTAAGTTTTTTATCTTAATTGCTTTTTCAAAATGGTCTAACTTATGGGTTTTAATCCACCAAGTAGCAGCTTCCATTAACAACACTGGGTTATCATTTTTGTTTTTAAAAAAAGCATAAAAAGACACACCAACAGCGTCTCCTTTTTGTGCTATTTTTTTATTACAAACTTCAATAATCTTATTTTTTAAAACTGGTGTCATTGTATTAAACTAGCGTCTATTATTACTTTGGTTACCGCTTCTGTTTTTGTTTCGGCTTCTGTTTCGTCCACCACCAGAATTTGATGAATTGTTATTTCTTCCAGAATTATTTCCTCCACCTTTAGCTTTTTGTTTTCTAGGTTGCTGTCTTCTATTTTGACCAGGTTTAATTGGTGCAGTAGAGGCGTTTGGATCAGGCTCAAAACCTTCCATGATTTCAATAGGTAATTTCATACCTATTAATTTTTGAATATCACGTAAAAAAGTAGTCTCGTCAGCACTTACTAAAGATATTGCTTCTCCATTTGCTCCTGCACGACCTGTACGACCAATTCTGTGCACATAATCTTCAGAAATATTAGGAATTTCAAAGTTAATAACATGAGGTAATAATGGTATGTCTAATCCTCTAGCTGCAATATCTGTTGCAACTAAAACACTAATACTTCCGCTTTTAAAACCTGCTAAAGCTCTGGTACGTGCACCTTGACTTTTATTTCCATGGATTGCAGCTGCTTTAATACCAGCTTTAATCATTTTTTCTACTAGCTTATTTGCACCATGTTTAGTACGATTAAAAACCAATACTTGTTTCCAGTTTCCGTCAGTAATTAACTTAATAATTAATTCGGTTTTTTTAGCTTTTGCAACACGAAACACTTTTTGTGTTATCGCCTCAACTGTTGTGTTTTCTGGAGTTGCTTCTACTTGTACTGGACGATTTAAAATACCGTTTGCTAGTTTTCTAATATCTTTTGAAAACGTTGCCGAAAACATCAAGTTTTGACGCTTGTCTGGCATTAGCTTCATGACACGTTCTATATCGCGTAAAAAGCCCATATCCAACATACGATCTGCTTCGTCTAAAACAAAAATCTCTACACGTTTTAATGATAGTAATCCTTGAGATTCTAAATCTATTAAACGTCCAGGAGTTGCCACTAAAACATCAATACCTTGACGTATTGTTGCTGCTTGTGGTTTTTGATTAACACCTCCAAAAATAACAGCACTACGCAAGTTTAAAAACTCGCTATACTCTTTTACGTTTGCATAAACTTGTGCAGCCAACTCACGTGTTGGTGTTAAAATTAATGCACGAATAGGTCTATACTTTTCTTTTGGGTTTTCTGATAATATATGTAGTAATGGTAATGTAAAACCTGCTGTTTTACCAGTTCCAGTTTGCGCAGAAGCTAACACATCATGACCTTGTAATACTGGCGGAATGGCTTTTGCTTGAATTGGACTTGGTGTAGTGTATCCTTTTTTGCTAATGGCTTTTAGCAAGGCTTCGGATAAGCCTAAAGATTGAAATGACATAAATACTGTTTATTGAGATAAACACTATTTAGTTAGGCTACCTCTTTTAATTTATTGCAAAGGTACAGCTAAATAATGGGTTTAAAATTTTTATTAAATTTTGTTTAGCATATACACACATTGCTTTGTTGGTTTTTAAATTTCTTTTTGTATTTTTAGATAACCAAAAAAGCAAGCGTATTCTCGCTTGTTTTTTGTAAAACAATGAAGTCAAAATCATCCCTTTGCAAATACTGACTTGATAAGTGATTTTATATTTTTAAAAATTAAAAACCTAACTAGAAATAGTTACGCTTAAAAATTCAATTTAAATGGGACAAAATAAATTTAAAATAGCTTTTGAAGATGGTACGACTAAAACTGCTTCAATAAATATAATTAGTCCTAAAGATGTTGTCATGTTTGTTGCTGGAACCACAGACCCAATAAACACAACTGCTGCAAACCACGAAGCGAATAGTGATTATTGGAGAACTACAAAAAACGGTTTAAAAAACATAAGAGCAAGTGTTGCTGATTTAAAACCACAATTTCATGACCTTCATACTCGAAGACGATTTTTTTAGTTGGTCAGGAGACAACAATAACAAAGACAGAACCACAGGAGCCAACAGACTTTTATATTTAATTTACAGACTTTATCCAAATTGGAAAGATGAATATGTTTACTTTCATTTTATTGGACATTCTCATGGTGGAAACGTGATAAACGAATACACTAACGTTATTGCAAATGATAGTAGTTTTCCAGAAAAATGGAAAGTAAAATCTATTACTTACTTGTCTACTCCATTTTTTAAAAAACAACACCAACTTAAACACAAACACCTTCATCCAGATTGCAAACTAATAAATGTCCATAACGAGTATGGTATTACACAACGTTTTGTTGCTGATTTTTCTTTAAAAAACCTGGAGATTTTATTAGCTAATTATGATGCTTGAAATTTTGACAAAGCTTTAAAAAGAATAAAAGAAACAGACTTTGGAGTCTATGACCATTTAGGAATTTGGAATGTTATAAATAATAAAACCGAAGGACCTAAATTTGGGAACAAACTATTATTTTATTAGATGGTGTAAAACAATTAATGAAAGTAGTTATTGATAGTTTTAAGGCATTTGACACAACACCTTTATTAGCAACTCAAAAGGCTGAATTATTAGGTCATTTTAATACTATATCACTTTGGGCAACAACACAAAGTCAAGTTTTTGTAAATAACAGAATTAAAAGAAAAGGTGGTTATGGTCGAGCAGAATTTTTTGAAGACCTAAATTTATTACAAGTTTTAAATATTGTCAATACTCTTTTTGCTATAAACAATGGGATAAATGGTAGTTACTTATTAGGTGTATTAGATTCTATTTTTAAAACGAATAATTCTGGAGTTGTAGATCAAATAGACGATACTTCTTGGACACCTACAAACCAAGTAAATGGTAAGTTTGAAATTGTTGACGTTAATATTACAGACGAAGACCCTTATCATAAAAAGAATAAAAAATCTAACTATGATGGTTTTATTGATGGTATTGAAAAAGGTGTAAAATCAAACGGAAAAGAAGTAAAAAATGGTAGTGGTAAATCAAGCATAGACTTATTAACCAATATATATGTTGGAAATTTTTATGATGTATATGAAGGACAATTAAGAAAGCTTCCAACCATTACTAAAACTATGGTTTTACCAGAAACCTTTTTGTATTGTTTTAGTGATGCTATAAATTTTGAGTTTGAAAAACAATGTCTTAAACTTTATGAAAACGCTAAAAAACAAGACTAAAACAAGCATTATTATTGATTAATCTTAACTGTAGTATATTGCAATATAAATTATACTTTTTATGAAAATAAACCTATTGTCTTGTGATGCTCAAAGACCAGACCGAAGAGCTATATCTAAATGTATTACAGAGATTTCTAACATTAGTGGTTCTTTATCTAATGAGCTTACAGATATCCTTCTGGAAGGAGACGCTGTAGATATTGAAGTAGAAGACAAAAACTCTGGCACTGCTTTAAGAGCTTTGAGAAAGCTAAATATAGACTACGAAATTATCGAGTAAACATAATATATCGTTTAACTTAAAGCGAATATCCTAAATAAACTCACTATACTGCATCACTCTAAAATCAAACGTATTAAACTTAGGGTTTTTAGCTTTTAATTGTTTGTATAAAGGATTACTACCTATAGCTATATTTGCAGCTCCAGAACCTGATGTTAATGATACTGTTTTTATTACACGTTGTTTAGACTGCTTTGCTTGTTTTGGCATAACAAACTGATGAATTTTTGGTGTCACTTTTGACACTAATTCTAATTTTATATTATAGTCTTTAATATGTTTCCTAAAAAAATATTCTGGACCATTTTTACTATTTCCTCCTGTAAATAATAAAGTATTTATGCTTGGGTATTTTTGCAAATAACCAATAACATCTCTTAGCATAATGTTTTGCATACCTATGTCTGATGCATCAATCTTTTCACGTTCCGCACTATCAACAATATCACAAACACCAATTTGATGTTTGATAAAAAATGCTTTTCTTTCTTCAACCGCTTCTTGAGAGTTGTCGTAGCGTAATCCTAAATCATGAATTTTATCTATATAAAGCCACAGACTATTATAATAACTTCCATAACAAAAATTAACGTCTTTTTCTAACAAATCACCTGTTGTAAAACGTGGTGGTGGCAATGTACCAACGATTAGTTTTTTAGTATCTGATTTTATAAAAGGTGGATATGGATGTTTGTGTTTAAACACTATTTAGTTTTATGATTTTAAAAGGTTATAATGTTCCTAAAAGTTTTTCTGTTTCTAAAGCTGTGCTTCTGTATTTTCTTTTATTTGTAGCTGTCAAATTTTTGGTTTCTAAACTAATATCTTCTAAAATCTCTTTAGCATCTTTAGTTTTTCCTTTATCTAATAAAAACTTAGCTAAAACCAACCGTTCTTCATAATTAGAATAGCGTTTATCGATTGCTCTTAATTGACTTTCTGCTAAATCCGTTTGTCCTACTTTATCTAAAGATAACCCATAGATAAATTGAGATTTTGAGCCAATAAAATCAGGTTTATCATTAATTTTTTTTGCATAAAAAATTACTTTTTCAAAATTAGAACTATTGTAATAACTCGCAATCAATTGGTTTACTACGTAAAAATCATAATAAGAATCTTCTTTTATTGCCTCTTCATAATATTTAATAGCATTTAAATAATCTTTATTTTCAAAATAAGCATCTGCAAGATTTACGCGGTTTTGAAAAGTCTCTGAGAAGGCAAGCACTTTTTCAAGATCTTTAATCTTTTTTGTAGGGTTTATTAACGAAACAATATCTTTTGAAATAGTTTCTGCATCCTTTTTATTATAAACATGAGTTAACAAATAAATAATTGACCCAACCAAAGGAACAAACACTATCAAAAAAATCCAGTAGTAATCATTTTTATGTTTTAATAAATGATAGATACAAAATCCTTGAATAGCAATAATTAAGTAATAATGCATGTTTATGTTAGTTTTAAAAACCTAAAAATAGTAAAGTAAACTGTAAAAAATATTTTAAACAATTAATTATAGAAACCTACACCTTAATTTCGTTACCTATTTTTTTACCAAGTACATAAGCTCCATAAACTGCAAGAATTATAATTACGATAGTAAAAAACACATATAATGGGTAAAGTATTACATCTGTTTTTGAGTTTAAACAAAAAGTATCTGTAATACAAACGGTTACAGCATCTTCATATAGTTTTGGTAACAAAAAACTAACTAAAAGTAATATACCTGTTGCAGATAAGAGATACTTTACATTTTTACTTTTTGCAGGTTTCCCTGTTGCTTTAAACAAATTACGCTCAGTCTCTGTACGCTTGTTATCTTGTAAAGACCAAGTCTTTTTGGGTTGAGAGGTTTCCATCAAATTGATAGTTGTTATAGTTAAATTGTTTTAAATCGTCTATTGTTTTTGCATTAGTATCTATGACATATCTAGCCATTAAGCCACGAGCTTCTTTAGCAAAAAACGATATTATTTTAAGTTTTCCGTTTTTAAATTCTTTAAAATTAGCAGTTACTACAGGTACCTTTAACGCTTTGGTGTCTATTGCTTTAAAATACTCATTTGAGGCTAGGTTTAAAAACACTTCGTCATCGACTAGCTCTTCATTTAAAGCTTTAACGATGTCTTTTTTCCAGAATTCGTATAGGTTTTTTTTAGTACCAATTTTTAGTTTAGTTCCCATTTCTAATCTATAGGGTTGTATTAAATCTAATGGTTTTAATACACCATATAAACCTGATAGAATCCTTACTGTGTTTTGGGTTAATTCTAACTTATCTTTTGGTATGTTATAAGCATCTAAACCTTTATATACATCTCCATTAAAGGCATACATAGCTTGTCTTGCATTGTCTTTTGTAAATGGTAATGTCCAATCTTGATTCCTATTGTAATTTAGTTGTGCTAAATTATCGCTAATGCTCATTAATTTAGACAATGTATTTGGGCTTTTCTTTTTTAAAAGGGTATTTAGTTTTTTAGATTGCTCTAAAAACAAAGACTCTGTTGCTTTTGTTGTTGGTATTTTGGTTTCAAAATCTAATGATTTTGCTGGAGATATAACTAGTTTCATTATGTTTTTTTTCTGGAACTAATTTACGAATAGTACTTTAGTTTTAGACATTGTAACTATAGTAATTTTAAATATTAAAATTTGTTTTTACTATAACTGAGTGAAGTGCGTTAGCGATAAAAGTGGCATCCTTTTTTTGCTGCCATATATGGCAAAAAAAGATATAACGGATAGCGCGACCCTTGTGGTAACGCCCAAACTATTAATATTAGATTATTCCATATGTTTTGAATAGCCTCTCCATTTTTGGATACAGTTTGCTATATCTTCCGGAATTGGTGACTCAAAACTCATAAATTTATTTGTTGTTGGATGTACAAATCCTAAAGTTTTTGCATGTAAAGCTTGACGTGGTAATACTTTAAAACAATTGTCTACAAATTGCTTGTATTTGGTAAATGTGGTTCCTTTTAGGATTAGGTTTCCGCCATAACGCTCGTCATTAAACAAGGTATGTCCTATATGCTTCATGTGTACACGTATTTGGTGTGTACGTCCTGTTTCTAGCTTGCAACTTACTAAGGTTACGTAACCTAAACGCTCTAACACTTTGTAGTGCGTTACAGCTGGCTTACCTTTGTCTTCATCCTCTCCATAATATACTGTGTTTTGAAGCCTGTTTTTTGGGTGTCTTCCAATGTTACCTTCAATCGTACCATCTTCTTCATCCATGTTTCCCCAAACTATTGCAACGTACTCACGCTCGCTTGTTTTTGCTTTAAACTGAGCAGACAAATGCGCCATAGCTACTTCTGTTTTTGCAACAACCAATAATCCAGAGGTATCTTTATCTATCCTATGGACTAATCCTGGACGATCGCTAGAGTTATTTGGTAAATTATCGAAATGAAAAATTAACGCATTAATTAATGTCCCAGAGTAATTACCATGTCCTGGATGTACTACCATTCCTGCTGGTTTATTAACAACCAATAATTGATCGTCTTCGTAAACAATATCTAGTGGTAAGTCCTCTCCTACTAATAAGTTTTCGTGTGGTGGATGCTCAAAACGTACTGCAATTTTATCTTCTGGTTTTACCTTATAATTAGATTTTACCGGAACTTCGTTTACAAAAATACTTCCGTTTTTTGCTGCTTCTTGTATTTTATTACGTGTAGCATTTTCAATTTTGTTCATTAACCATTTGTCAATACGCAATGGGCTTTGACCTTTATCTGCTACAAAACTATGATGCTCATATAATGTGTCTGACTTTTCTTCTGGTAATTCTGGTGTATAGTTGTCCATAATTAGTTTCCTGATGGACGATTACCGTTACCTAAAACAACATCAATAACTGATGTTTTTGGTAATTTAGTATCTGGATTTAATACATTTCCATTATATCTTAAACCCAGAACCATATCTTTTCCAATATTGTCTATATAAGTTGTTTTTCCTAATTTAAAACCTAATGCTTCTAACATTGGTTTTGCTTGTCTAAATGTACGTTGACGTAAATCTGGCACTGCAATTTTGCGGTAACCTGATGGATTAAGCGTAATGTATATTTTACGGTTTTCTTTTACTTGATTATTTGCTTTAGGATCTTGCTCTATAACAGAGTACTTAGGGTAATTTGGGTTAAAATTTGCCGAATCCTGAATTTGCATTACTAAGTTATTTTCTTCTAATTCTATCTTAGCAACTTTTATAGACTTACCTGTTAAATCCGGAACGGTTTCAAAATCACCATTATTAGTAGTAAAGTTTAACCACTTACCAATTAAAAACACTAATATAAGAGTTGCAATTGCTGCTATTGCTAATTGCTTAAAAAACACTTTACTTTTAAGAAAACTTACGATACTCATTTAACAAATTTTAAGTAGACAAATATATAAAAACAAAAAGGTTTTACCTTCTGAATAAAATAAATGATATTTTTACAAAACGAATATTTTATCTGTTTATTGGATTTTTACATAAATCTGAAAATACTTTTTGCATAAATGAAAAAAAATATTGCCATAATAATGGGAGGTTATTCTAGCGAATATAAAATCTCTTTAAAAAGCGGAAACGTAGTTTATCAAACACTTGACAAAGACAAGTACAACGCCTATCGTATACATATCTTTAAAGACAAATGGGTTTATATTGATGATAAAAACAAAGAGTTTACTATTGACAAAAACGATTTTTCTGTAACAGTAAATAATACTAAAATAAATTTTGATTGTGTATTTAATGCCATACATGGTAGTCCTGGAGAAGATGGGTTTATGCAAGGTTATTTTAAACTACTTAATATACCTCATACTAGCTGCGACATGTATCAAGCAAGCTTAACGTTTAACAAACGTGACTGTTTAAGTGTTTTAAAACCTTACGGAATTTTAACTGCAGAAAGCTATTATCTAAATCTTGGAGATGCTATAAATGAAGATAATATTATTGACAAAGTTGGCTTACCTTGTTTTGTTAAAGCTAATAAAGCTGGTAGTAGTTTTGGAATAAGTAAAGTGCATAAAAAAGAAGATTTACAGCAAGCAATTGACCATGCTTTTAAAGAAGATGACGAGATAATTATAGAATCCTTTTTAGACGGAACAGAAGTATCTGTTGGTGTTATTACTTATAAAGGAAAAACTAAAGTATTGCCAATTACAGAAATTGTTAGCGACAATGATTTTTTTGATTACGAAGCTAAATACTTAGGAAAATCTCAAGAAATTACTCCTGCAAGACTAACAAAAGAGCAAGAAGAGAAAGTTAATACTGTTGCTAGAAAAGTATATGACATTTTAAAAATGAAAGGATTTTCGCGAAGCGAATTTATCTTTAAAGATGGAGAACCTCATCTTTTAGAGATGAATACAGTTCCTGGCTTAACAAATGCTAGTATTTTACCACAACAAGCGCAAGAAGCAGGAATAACTATGGAAAAATTATTTAGTAATGCTATTGAAGAAGCTTTAAAATAATTATTCTATATTTAAAAAACTAACTAAACAACAACACTTATGGTTTTTTACGGAAGTAAAGCAAGTAAATTAAAAGAAGGACAACTTATTAATGTTGATTGTCCTAATTGCGAAGAAGGTCGATCTATGCGTTATGGTATTTATGGAAAATATGCATATATCTATTGGATTCCTTTATTTCCTATTGGAAAAGAGAATATTTTAGAATGTAATAACTGCAAACGCACTTATGATTTAAAAGAGCTTCCAGACCATATCCAACAAAAATTTGAAATTGAAAAATCTGGAGCTGATTATCCTATTTGGTATTTTAGTGGTCTTGCTGTTATTGCAGCAATAATTGCTATTGCTTTTTACTTAAGCAAAAAAGATGCAGAAAATGATAAGCTTTATATTGAAGCACCTTTAGCTGGTGATGTGTATTCTATAGAAACATCTCAAAAAGGATATTACACAACAATGAAAGTTACAGATGTCACTACAGATAGTATTTTTGTAATCTATAACGATTATGAAATAGACAGAAAATCTAAAATTTATAAGATAGATAAATTTGAAAATTACACTACTGAAACTGATAGATATTCAAGAGAAGAAATTAAAAGTCTTTTTGAAAAAGAATTTATTTACGAAGTAGACAGAGACTAAAAATTAAAACATGAGACGTGCACTTTTCCCTGGATCTTTTGATCCAATAACCCTTGGTCATTATGATATTATCAAACGTGGCGTAAAGCTTTTTGATGAAGTTATAGTTGCAATTGGTGTTAATTCTGAAAAAAAATACATGTTTTCTTTAGAAGACAGAAAACGTTTTTTAGAAGAAGCTTTTAAAGATGAACCTAAAGTCAAAATAGTTACCTATAAAGGATTGACTATTGATTTTTGTAAAAAAATGGAAGCTGAATTTATTTTACGTGGTTTACGTAACCCAGCAGATTTTGAGTTTGAAAAAGCAATTGCGCATACTAATAGAAAGCTTTCAAAAATTGAAACTGTCTTTTTATTAACTGCTGCAAAAACAAGTTACATTAGCTCTAGCATTGTTAGAGAAGTTATAAGAAACAATGGAGACTATACTGTATTAGTTCCAGATAGTGTTAGAGTAAACTAGCGTCTAATAAGTTAGAATGTTTTTTTAGTTTGAATAATGAAAACTTTAAATACTTTCTAACTTAAAGAAACTAAAACTTATATTCAGATATTGGTTTAGGAAACTCTTCTGGGTTTTCTGCTAAATGGTATCTAGGATCATCAATAGCTTCAATAATTACCTCTCTAAACTTAGGGCTAGATTTATATAATAAAACCTTACAATCTTCGCTTAAATGCTTTAAATGAATTTGCTTTCCTTCAGCTTCATATTTTTCAACTAAATTAAATATGGCTTCTAAAGCAGAATGATCGCTAACTCGTGATTCAACAAAATCAATTTCTACTTTTTCAGGATCGTTTTTAACATCAAACTTATCGTTAAACGCTTGGATACTTCCAAAAAATAATGGCCCCCAAATTTCGTAAATCTTAGTTCCATCTTCTTTAACACGTTTACGAGCTCTAATACGTCTTGCGTTTTCCCATGAGAATACTAAAGCGCTAATTATAACTCCAGCAATTACAGCAATTGCTAAGTCAAACATTACAGTTAAACCAGAAACTAAAATTAAGACAAATACGTCTGCTCTTGGTATTTTATTCATAATTCTAAAACTAGACCATGCAAACGTCCCAATAACTACCATAAACATAACTCCTACAAGAGCTGCAATTGGCACTTGCTCTATTAAACCAGATGCAAATAAGATAAAAGCTAATAATGCTAATGCAGCAACAAGACCAGAAAGTCTTCCACGTCCACCTCCTTTTATATTAATTAAAGATTGTCCAATCATTGCACATCCACCCATTCCTCCAAACAAGCCAGTTACAATATTTGCACCACCTTGTGCTAAACATTCTCTATTAGAATTCCCTCTTGTTTCTGTAATTTCATCTACCAAATTTAAAGTCATTAAAGACTCTATTAATCCAATAGCTGCAAGAATTAATGCATAAGGAAAGATGAAAATAAAAGTCTCCCAGTTAAAAGGTACTTTCTTAAAAATATCCCATTGAAACTCTGGTAATCCTCCTTCTAATCCTGCTCCTCCTCCATCTTTAATAAAACTACCAACAGTTGCTACATCTAATTTTCCAAAAATCACAATTGCAGACACCACTAATATAGCTACTAATCCGTCAGGAATTTTTTTAGATATTTTAGGTAACCCAAACATTAACAACATGGTTAATAATACTAAACCAACCATTAATAATAACTTTGGAGTTGGTAAATATTTTTTAGCAAATCCTTTTTTCTCTATTTCATAAATAGCGTTGCCTTCAAGATTAAAACTCACCTCTTTTGTAGTGGCATCAAAAACTTGATTATCTTCTATTTTGTAGCTTAAACTATTATCTACTAAAGAGAACAGACCTTTATCTGTGCTTTTAAACAACTGCTTTCCTGTATGAGAATCTAAAACATAATCCCCTTTAATATCCATTATTTTAGTTGTAGACTTTGTTTCAAACTTATTATTACCAAACGTATCCTTAATGTTTTCTTTAAACATACCTAATTGCGATAGGAAAATAACGATTGCTAATCCATTAACAAATCCCATCATTACTGGATGTGGTATTAGTCTAACAAACTTTCCAAGCTTAAAAACACCTGCAAACATTTGAATAATTCCCATTAAAATAACAGTTGCAAATAGGTAAAACAAACCAAGCTCTTCGCTTGGTGCTCCCATTGCGTTTCCTTCAGCTACAAGACTAACCATTACAACAGCAAGTGCACCAGTTGCACCACTAATCATACCTGGACGTCCTCCAAAAATGGAGGTAATTAATCCAATCATAAACGCAGCATATAACCCAACTAATGGATCTACTCCTGCAACAAATGCAAAAGCTACAGCTTCTGGAACTAAAGCCAAAGCTACTGTTAAACCTGATAAAATATCGTTTTTTGCGTTTGCGGTTTGTCTTCTAAAAAATGCAGTCATAATCTAATTTTTCAAGCTGCAAAAGTACGTTTAATTACAACAATCACAAGTCTATAGTATTATATTTGTGTAACACCTTATTAAAAACAGTAATGATGAAAAAAATATTAGTCCTTTTTATTTTAATTATTTCTTGCCAATCAAGCACAAAAAAAGATATTGATTTTACTACAGTTTTTGAAAAAAGTGAAGGATTAAAAACTGCTACTTACCAGCAAACCATTAATTTTTACAAAAATTTAGCTGAAGCATATACTACAGTTTCAATAGATTCAATTGGAACAACAGATTCTGGAAAACCACTCCATCTTGTGACTTTAAATCCTAATGCTAATTTTAATTTTGAAAACATTAGAAACAACAAACGTATTCTATTAATTAATAACGGAATTCATCCAGGTGAATCTGATGGTATTGATGCTACAATGTTATTATTTAGAGATTTTGCACAAGGTAAGATTGAACTACCAAAACACACCGTTTTAACAACTATTCCTATTTATAATATTGGTGGAAGTTTAAACCGAAACACATCAACTAGAACCAACCAAAATGGTCCAAAAGCGTACGGTTTTAGAGGTAATGCAAGAAATTATGATTTAAATAGGGATTTTATTAAAAGTGATTCTAAAAACGCAAGAACATTTGCGAAAATATTTCATTTAGTACAACCTGATGTATTTATAGATAACCATGTAAGTAATGGTGCAGATTATCAATATACATTAACTCATTTATTTACGCAACACAATAAATTAGGTGGAGATTTAGGTCATTATTTACACACTAAAATGCAACCAGAGTTAGAACAAAAATTAGCTACTAAAGATTGGGACATTACACCTTATGTTAATGTATTTAATACTATTCCTGAAAAAGGATTTTCTCAATTTATGGATAGCCCAAGATACTCTACAGGCTACACAACACTTTTTAACACCTTAGGAATGATGGTTGAAACACATATGCTAAAACCTTACAAACAACGTGTAGAAGGCACGTATGAATTAATGAAAAGCATGGTTGAAATTATCGAAACTGATCATATAGCTATAAAAAAATTAAGAGCTAAAGCAAATGTAGCTTTTAAAGCTAAAGATAGCTATCCATTAGCTTGGCAAATAGACACAGCCAAAGCTACTACTATACAATTTAAAGGTTTTGAAGGTAGTATAACTAAAAGTAACTTAACTGGATTAAATCGCTTAAAATATGATACAACCAAACCTTTTACAAAACCAATTAATTATAAAAATTATTTTAAACCCTCTTTAGAGGTATCTATACCAAATGCATATATAATACCACAAGGTTGGTGGACAATAGTAGATTTATTACAATTAAATAATGTAGAGATAAAGCAACTTAAAAAGGATTCGATACTATCTGTTCAATCTTATAAAATAGAGACTTATAACACTAGAAAACAAGCTTACGAAGGACATTACCTTCATTATAATACATCTGTATCTGTTTCAGAAAAAGAATTAGCCTTTAAAAAAGGTGATTATATTATTGATACTAATCAAAAAGCATTTAGATATTTACTAGAAACGTTAGAGCCTCAAGCTCCAGATTCGTTCTTTAACTGGAACTATTTTGACACAATATTGCAACAAAAAGAAGGATTCTCTCCTTATGTTTGGGAAGATAAAGCTAAATTATTACTTAATGAGAATCCTGAAATCCGTAATGAATTCAATAATAAAAAATTGACTGACAAAAACTTTGCAAGTAATTGGTATGCACAATTAGACTGGATACACAAACAAAGTAAACATTATGAAAAAGCACATTTACAATATCCCATTTTTCGTATTAAATAATATTACTTATAACTCAATTAAAAGCATAAAAAAACCGTTACAATTTGTAACGGTTTTTTTTATTAATATGTAATATTAAAAGAATTACTTATTTACTAATATCTTTTTAGTAAAGCTTCTTCCTTCAGATTTTAATTTTAAAATATAAAGACCAGCAACTAATTGTTTAGTACTAATAACATTTGTGTTATTAGATATACTTCCAGAAAGCACTTGCTTACCATTTAAGTCTACCATAGTATAGTCTAATACTTCTCCTTCAAATAAAGTTATATCAACATTTAACTGATTAACAACTGGGTTAGGATATAATTTAATTTCAGATACTAAACTAGCTTCTTCAACTTTAGAAACTACATTTGTTTCTCCTTTAGTTGGGTTATTATCAGAATTACCTACTCTATCTGTAGAATCAGCAATAATAACTAATAATGGATTACCAACCTCATCTAAATCTGCACATACTTGATTATTGTCAATTAAGTCAATAATATCAAAAGCAGTTGAGCTTCCTAAATTAATATCATTTAAATTTAAAGTTGTAGGATCATAAGCTAACATGTGTATTTTATAATCTCCTCCTACTTCTGGGATTCTAATTGTACTTGTATTACTTACTTCTTGAATAGTTAATCCATTACCTCTTGTTAAAACAGTTCCTAATTGGTAACCTTGTGGCAACGTTGCATCTCCATTTGGTGTTATAGTTGCAAAAAAGTCAATTCCAGGAAAAACTAAAACAACACTTGCACTTAAAGATCCTGTTCCTGCATCAACTGGTGCACATTGTATTACATCTACTAAGCTAAAGCTTCTTGTTAATGTTTGACATAAGGCTAAACAAGTTGGAGTATTATCATCACAACTACTTTTTGTAGTAGCAGCAGTAAAACTATTAGATGTATTTGTAGAGCTTAATTTTGTTGTAGAGTTGTCACACTCATCACCAGTAGCTGTAGCATATAAATGAGCAACAATTTGGTAGTTTCCAACACCTAAATCCCAAGCTGCTTCTCCAGCAGGATAAGTATAAGGAAGATAGTTTTCTGTAATGAATGTAGATACATTTGTGTCAGTATTAACTACAGAATAAACCACATTATCTGAAGGTTCACTTACAAGTGCATCAACATAAAAATCTAAAGGTAAGTCTGACACGTTATATACTCCACCTTCTGCAATAGATACATTTTCTGTTCCATTAGAGAAAACTAAATCATCAAAAGTTCCACATGTTGGTGGTTCTGTTAATGAAAAGTAGATTGTTTGCTCATCACAAGCATCACCTTGACAATAATCAAATTCAAATATTTGACCTCTTAATTTAAAATCTCCAGTTCCATAACTCCAAGCAGCATTACCACCTGGTATCGTGTATGGAAGGTAGTTTTCACCAACGTTATATACATCTCCTGTAGTTAAATTTTCAAGTTTTAAACTAGAACTTTCTGATTGTCCATCTACTAATAAATCAACATAAAAATTATTTGGTAATGTATCTAAATCATACTGACCATTATTTACTATTGAAACAGTTTCAGATCCATTAGAAAACTCAAACCCAGAGATGTCTCCACATGGCTGAGAACAAGAAATTGAGAAGTTAATTGTTTCTGTATCACACCAAGAAGAACAACCGCTATACTTATATAATTTAGCTTTTACTTCAAAGTCTCCGCAACCAAAATTCCAAGCACAGTTTCCTCCAGGGAATGTGTATGGTAATTGGTTTTCTGTAATATAATAACATTGACCTGTGTTTAAATTTGTAACTCTAAATTTAGCACTACTAGAATATCCATCTACTAATAAATTTAAATAAAAATTATTAGGAAGATCACCAATATAAAAAGATTGATTGTTACTGATTGAGGTAGAAGTGTTACCATTAGAAAATTCGAAACCAGATATAGATCCACAGCTAGTATCGTCTAATGCATACGCTTGTACTGAAAATATTAAAGCTACTATACTAAATAGAGCCCTAAAATTTAAGGTTAGGTTGGGTAATAGTTTATTCATTCTTAAAGTTTTTTGGAATTAATTACATTTTACGGTCGCAAATTAGGCAACTAAATTTTCCTACAGAAAAATAATAGTCAAAAGGCAATAATCGTCTTTAAAAAGATTAAATGTCAAATAGTCTAGACCAACAACATCTATTTGTATACTAAAATAGCATTTTAATGTTTGCGTAAGAGTTATTTAAAGCTTTAAAAGCTTCTTTTGTATCTAACCACTTCACTTCTGTAATCCCTTCGTTAAGTTGAGGATATAATTTACCAGCAAATGAAGAGTGCATTTCAAACCAGTAAGTAATTTTAAGTTTAGCCTTACCGTTTCTTTTAAATATATGATAGGTAATAGGTAGAGGTTTTATAATTTTTAATCGTCCAACACCTGTCTCTTCTACAACTTCCCTTAGTGCAGTCTCTTCAATTGTTTCATTACCTTCTATTTTTCCTTTAGGCAAATCCCATTTGTCGTTTCTATAAATAAAAAGAATTTCATTTTCATCATTAAAAACCTTTCCACCTCCTGCTATAACATTAGGCAATTTTTTTTTAAATGACTTCATTAACTTACTTTCATCATTACCAATTAATCGTACAGACTTGATTGCTTTTTTAGATAAGGTTTGTAATATCAAATCAATATCTGCATCTTTAAGTAAGTAGTTTTTAAAATCAGTTTCCTTTTCAACCTTTGTGGTTAAATATATTGGTTTATCGTTTACAAAAATGCACTGCATAAATTTGGAGGCTAATTTATTTTAAAGTAAAAATATTAAAATTAATCAGATTGTTCATTACTCTTAATTTATTTTAAAATAAATTTCTAGTCAAACTAAATTAATCTGTATTTTTGCGCTATGATTTTTAACGAACAAACAGCCAGGCAAACAGCAAAGACCTTATTACAAATCAATGCTATTAAACTTCAACCTAAAGCCCCTTTTACTTGGGCTTCTGGATGGAAATCTCCAATTTATTGTGATAACAGAGTGGTATTATCCTATCCTCCAATAAGGAACTACATTAGAGAAGAGATGAGTAAGTTTATTGAAGAACATTATGGAAAACCAGATGTTATTGCAGGTGTTGCAACAGGTGCAATTGGTATTGGCATGTTGGTTGCAGAGTACTTAGGACTTCCTTTTATTTATGTTAGACCAGAAGCAAAAGGTCATGGTAGAAAAAACCAAATTGAAGGACATATAGAAAGTGGACAAAACGTTGTTGTTGTTGAAGATTTAATAAGTACAGGAAAAAGCAGCCTTAACGCTGTAAAAGCTTTAAAAGAAGCCAATGTAAATGTTAAAGGAATGATTGCTATTTTTTCTTATGGTTTTGAGGTTGCAAAAAACAATTTTGAAAACCAAAATATTACATTACATACTTTAAGCAATTACGAAAACTTGCTACTTGAAGCTGCTTCAAGTAATTATATTTCGGAAAATGAAATTGAGACATTAAGTCAATGGAATGCAAATCCAAGTGTTTGGAACGCTAATTGATATTAATAAAATTGTTGTTAGATAATGACACAATTAAATTTTAATAAAAAAGAAAAACAATGAAATTAGAAAGTCCAAAAGTAACTCTAGATAAATCAGCAGAAGACGCATTTAACTTTTTAAGTGATGTCAAAAACTTTAAAAGCTTAATGCCTGAAAACATTAGTAAATTTGAAGTTTTAGATGACGACAAATTTTTATTTGCACTTAAAGGAATGCCAGAAATAATCTTAAAAAAGAAAGAAAGCACACCTCATAACAAAATAGTTTTAGGTGCAGCTGGAGGGAAAATTGATTTTTCATTAACTGGTAGCATCACAGAAACAGAAGCAAATAAAAGTGAAGTAAAACTAACTTTTGAAGGACAATTTAATGCTATGATGGCAATGATGATTAAAGGACCTATCAGTAAATTTATAGAAACTTTAGCAACCAACATGCCTAATGCAATTAGTACAGTAGCTTAACAGATTTTAAATCAAATGTTTTTAATATTTGATCTTCAACTAATATTTCTAGAAGACCTTCATTAGAAACCCCTTTTATAATACCAGAAAACAAGCCTTCATCATTTTTAAATGTTGAAGGTTTTTCTTTTCTAAACAAATAAGATTCATAAATAGATTTTACATCTTTAGTCTGATTTTCTAATATCTCAAACGCTATCTTTAATTCTTTTAAAATAGTATGCATCACTTCATCTAAATCATAATTAACTCCAGTTATCTTTTTTAAAGAACTAGCTTGAGGTAAGTCACTAAATTGTACTTGATTAACGTTTAAACCAATTCCAATCACAGAAGACCCTATTTGGTTATGTTGTATGACATTTTCTATCAATACTCCACAAATTTTTGAGTTTGCTGACAAAATGTCGTTTGGCCATTTAACACTTAATTTAGGGATATTTATACTTTTTAAAGCCTTAATTATGGCTATCGAGACTGCCATACTAATCTTAAACTGCTCTTCAAAAGGTAATACATCAAACCTCTTATAAACACTAAACATAAGGTTTTTAGAGGTTTGAGACTGCCAATTGGTTCCCATTTGTCCTCGTCCATTTGTCTGATGATTGGTTACTATAACAGTAAAATCTTTAATAGGACTATCTAAACTTAGATCACGAAGAAACCTATTTGTAGAATCGGTGGCATCAAGTTTGATTATACGCATATTAAATAATTATCTTCGTATTATAAAATCTTATGATTTTTTTAGAGTATAAAGAACTTAAAAATAATAACTTTGCACAAATATAAATCTTATTAATGGCAAAAAAGCAATCAAACGCAGATACCCTTATTACAACTATAATTGAAGGTATAGAAGATGTAAAAGGAAAAGAAATAAATATTCTTGATTTAAGAGAGATTGAAAACACTGTTTGTGACTACTTTGTAATTTGCGAAGGAACATCAAACACTCAGGTTAACGCCATTGTCAATTCCATTCAGAAAAAAGTTAGTAAAACCTTAAAAGACAACCCTTGGCATGTCGAAGGAGCTGATAATGCAGAGTGGATTTTAATGGATTATGTAAACGTTGTAGTGCACGTTTTTCAAAAACATATTAGAGAATATTACGATATTGAGAGTCTTTGGGGAGATGCTAAAGTGACACTTATCGAAACAAATTATTAAAACAATTCATGGCAGATAAAAATAAAAACACAGTACCAAAAAAACCTAAATTTAATCCTTATTGGATTTATGGTGGAATAGTAGTCTTTTTTATAGCAATCCAAGTTTTTAACAGTGGGTCAAGTAATGCTAGTAAAACGTCTCCTTCTCAGTTTTTTGAATACTTAAGAGATGGTGATGTAGAAAAAGTAGATATCATTAACGAAACTACTGCTAAAGTATATTTAACAAAGGAAGGTGAACAAAAAGAGATTCATAAAAAATCAAAGCCAACGTCATTATTTCCAACATCAGCTAAGCAACCAAATTATTCTTTCCAATTTGGAGATTTAGCTTTATTCCAAGAATCTATTGACCAAATCAACAAAGACTTAGGAAAAGATAAAGCTGCAGAAGTTAATTTTTCTATAGAAAGCAACCCTTGGGGAGAATTACTTTTTAGTCTATTACCATTTATCTTACTAATTGGTGTTTGGGTCTTTATAATGCGTCGTATGTCCTCTGGAGGAGGAGGAGGAGCTGGTGGACAGATATTTAACATCGGAAAATCTAAAGCAAAACTATTTGACGAAAACTCTAAAGTAAAAACATCTTTTAAAGATGTTGCTGGATTAGAAGGTGCAAAAGAAGAAGTGCAAGAGATAGTAGATTTCTTAAAAAACCCAGAAAAATATACCGCTTTAGGTGGTAAAATACCAAAAGGAGCATTATTAGTAGGACCTCCAGGAACTGGTAAAACATTACTAGCAAAAGCTGTAGCTGGAGAAGCTAAAGTCCCATTCTTTTCTTTATCAGGATCTGATTTTGTAGAAATGTTTGTCGGTGTTGGTGCATCACGTGTACGTGATTTATTTAAACAAGCTAAAGAAAAATCTCCTGCAATTATCTTTATTGACGAGATTGATGCAATTGGACGTGCAAGAGGTAAAAATGCAATGTCTGGAAGTAATGACGAACGAGAAAATACATTAAACCAACTATTAACAGAGATGGATGGTTTTGGAACCAATACCAATGTTATAGTACTTGCAGCAACAAACAGAGCGGACATCTTAGATAATGCATTAATGCGTGCTGGACGTTTTGATAGACAAATACATGTAGATTTACCTAATTTAACAGAGCGTAAAGAAATTTTTGAAGTACATCTAAAACCTCTTAAAAAAGCACCAGGATTAGATGTCGCCTTTTTATCTAAACAAACACCAGGTTTTTCTGGTGCAGATATTGCAAACTTATGTAATGAAGCTGCATTAATTGCTGCCAGAAACAATAAAAAAGCAGTAGAAAAACAAGACTTTTTAGATGCTGTAGACCGTATTGTTGGTGGATTAGAAAAACGTAGTAAAATCTTTTCTGAAGAAGAAAAGAGCCTTATTGCTTATCATGAAGCAGGTCACGCAACTGTAAGTTGGTTCTTAAAATATGCTGATCCTTTTGTAAAAGTTACTATTGTACCTAGAGGAAGAAGTTTAGGTGCTGCCTGGTATTTACCAGAAGAAACTTATACAACAAGAACTGAAAAATACCTTGATGAGATTTGTGTAACAATGGGTGGACGTGCTGCTGAAAAATTAATGTTTGACAAAATATCGACTGGAGCTTTAAGTGATCTAGAAAGTGTTAGCAAGAAAGCTAAAGCAATGGTAATGATTTATGGTTTAAATGAAAAAGTAGGAAACATAACCTATTACGATCCTAATGGACAAGGATTTACAAAACCTTATAGTGAAAAAACAGCCGAATTAATCGATGCTGAAATCAAAAATATTATTGAAACTCAGTACGATAGAGCTATCTCTCTTTTAAGAGAGAAAAAAGATCTTTTAATAATACTTGCGGAAAGATTAAGAGAAAGAGAAGTATTATTTAGAGAGGACTTAGAAGAAATATTAGGAAAGCGTCCCTTTGACAATGTTGTAGAAAAACCTTCTGAAAAACTTCAATCAAATAATAACCAAGAGGAAGAATAATACTTTTCTTTAAATATTTAAATATAAAAATCTTAGATTATCTCGTTTGATAGTTTAAGATTTTTTATATTTGGTATTCCCGGAATAAAACTCTGATTATAGCAACGTGTAAATGAGTCTTTTTAGAAAATTATTTAGTTCTAAATCTCAAAAAGAAAAAGAGGAACTAGAGTCTGAAAAAAGAGGTAGATATATGCCTCATGAAGAGCTACCTATTGATGAAAGTTTTACAATAAACTTCAAAAATAATGGTGGTAAGTTCTTGTATTGCGATTCATTAGACGAAGTTTACGATAACCTCAACAATATTATTCTTGAAAACAATTGGGAAGACCATTCTGTCTTTTTTTATGACAATAATTTAAAAGACAAATTTAAAGCCTCTCAACTTAAAGTAAACGATAATCTATCAGATTGCACTTATTTTATAACAACTTGTGAAAATTTAATAGCTAATGATGGATCATTATTAGTATGCTCAAACCAATTAGCAGAAAAGAAACTTAACGAGTTTCCTAATAATGTAGTAGTTTTTGCTACAACAAGCCAAATTGTTTCAAACATAGGAGAAGGTTTAAGAGAAATTAAAAACAAAAACTCCAGAAATATACCTACCAACATTACTACCATCAAGCATTTTAAACTACAAGTGGAAAAAGACTTTTTATCTTACGGAAGCAGTACAAAAAACTTATATTTGTTGCTTCTAGAAGACCTTTAGTTTTATGAACGAAACCCTTACCAGAGCACTATCAGGATTCTTATACGTAAGTTTACTAATAGCTTCACTTTTAAACCAACACGCTTTTATTGTGTTGTTTTTTGTGTTTGGTATTGTTTGTTTAATGGAGTTTTGTAAACTAATACAGCTTAAAAGTATTATTCCTTACATCATATTTACACTATTGTATTTTGTATTTGGATATTGGCAATTTGTAATGAATTCTGACAAAGGGTTTGACGAAGCTACTCAGATACTTCAAGTCATTACTATTTTTGTACAACTATTTTTAATAAAGGATTTATTTTCAGAAAAAACAATTCCACTATTTAGCTCAAAAAGATTTATCATCACTACTTTTTACTTATCAAGTGGCTTTGTGTTTTTAGTATTAATAGCCAATCATAATGGTAGCTTTACACCAGAATACATTTTAGGTTCATTTATTTTAGTTTGGATAAACGACACCTTTGCTTATTTGGTTGGTAAAAACTTTGGAAAGCAAAAACTATTCCCTAGTATTTCACCTAAAAAAACTGTTGAAGGCTTTTTAGGCGGTTTATTTTTTGCAACCATAGCTAGTTATTTTATCTATATTTATACAAATACTTTAAGCTTTACTAACTGGTTAATTTTAAGTATTATTATTAGTGTTATTGGCACACTTGGAGACTTAATAGAATCTAAGTTTAAGCGTCAAGCAAATGTTAAAGACAGTGGTGTAATCATGCCTGGACATGGTGGTTTGTTAGATCGTTTTGACAGCATGATATTTGCTGCACCATTTATTTATTTATTCTTAAGAATTTTAAAATATGTTTCATAAAGAAGGTTATAAAATAATTTCGATTACATTTTTACTAATTGCAATTTTAACTGTTGTAGTAGATAAATTTGTGTCTTTACAATGGTTACAATACCTTTTGTTTTTTACACTATTTGTTTTTCTTGTACTTATTCTACAGTTTTTTAGAAACCCAAAAAGAACCACAAAACTTAACGATAATACTGTAGTTTCTCCAGTTGATGGAAAAGTAGTTGTTATTGAAGAAGTTTTTGAACCTGAATATTTTAAAGAAAAAAGAATACAGGTAAGCGTCTTCATGTCTCCATTAAATGTACATGTTACACGCTATCCAATTGGCGGACAAGTTGCCTATAGCAAGTATCATCCTGGAAAATACCTTGTGGCTTGGCACCCAAAAGCAAGTACAGATAATGAACGTACCACTGTAGTTGTAGAAAACTCTTCTTATGGAAAAGTATTGTACAGACAAATAGCAGGTGCATTAGCTAAACGTATTGTTAATTATGCAAAAGAAGGTGATGTTGCTACACAAGGTACTGACTCTGGTTTTATTAAATTTGGTTCGAGAGTAGATTTATATTTACCTTTAGACACCAATATTAAAGTTGGTTTAAACCAAAAAGTAAAAGGAGGCGAAAGTATTATTGCCGAAATTTAGAGTATGACTCCCGAAGAATTAAACCTTATTTTTGAAGAAGCTGTTGCACGCATCAATGCGCATACAGAACCTTTTCCTGCAGATTTTTTGCTTCGGTTATATGCTTATTATAAAAAAGCGACTAATAATTACGACAGACCAAGTAGTAGAAAACCAATAATTAATGCGTTTAAAACCAACGCACTCTTTCAGATAAAAGATATTACTACAGACGAAGCTAAAGAAACGTATATCGAACTAGTTAACAGCTACTTTTTATACAGAAAATAGTATTAGTCTAACACAAACTCTAAAGGCTTACCTGTAGCTCCATTTGGAAAACTAATACCTAACAAAGCAGACATAGTTGGCGCAATATCCGGAATTGTAGTATGCTCTAATGTACTTCCATTTTTAATTCCTTTTCCAAAAAACAATAAAGGTACGTGTGTATCATAATTTAAAGCGGATCCATGTGTAGATCCAGTTTTACTATATTTAATTACTGCAGGATCTAATACATACAACACATCTCCAGAACGCTTTTGGTTATATCCTTTTTGCAATAAGCTTTCCAAACCACTAGTAAACTCGGTAGTACTCATACTAGTAGCTGTATACGCTTTATTAATATGCTTATAATCTATAATCTCATTTACAATTGCTTGCTGTACGTCTTCTAATTTTAATCCATAACCTTTAATAACCTCTCTGTTTAAAAATATTTGACTGTTACTAATATTTTTAATAAAAGCTTCAGCTTTATAATTTAAAATAATTGCAGATTTAAGTTTAGCTTTAAAAGCATCTGCATCAAAATATCCAGATGGAATATTAACAGACTGTAAATAAGATGGCACTTCTACTGCTCCATGGTCTGATGTTAAAAACAACGTATAATTTCCTTTTCCAACTTTAACATCTAGTTTTTGTAATAAACGTGCAACCTCTTTATCTAATCTTAAATAAGTGTCTTCAATTTCTTTACTATTAACTCCAAAATTATGACCTACATAATCTGTACTAGAAAAACTAACCGTTAACACATCTGTAAAGTTATCTTGTCCTAATTGTTCTCCATCAATAGCTGCTATTGCAAAATCTGTTACAATACTATTTCCATAAGGTGTAGCTTTTAAAATATCAAAACCTCTATTCTCTTTGCTTAATGCTTTTAAATCGTATGGAAACGTAGCATTATCCTTTCCTCTAAAACCACCTTCAAAAGCATTTAAATCGCTTCCACTTTCTGTATAACTATTAATATCATAAAGCGTATTCCATTCTTTTAAATAACTTTCAGCTATAGCTGAATTATTAAAAGTCTGTACCCAATTTGGCAATGTATTAAAGTAAAACGTGCTTGAAATAAAACGACCTTCATCCTTACCATGAAACCAATACGCAGCATTTGCAGTATGTCCAGCTGGTAAAATAGCTCCTCTATCTTTTACAGAAATACCAATAGTTTTTCCACGCATTTGTGTAAATAATCTGTTTTCATCTGCAAAAGACGTCGTCTTTAATCTATGTGGAGACATTTGTCCTGCTTTATCTAAAGTTCCTACAGATTGTACAGTTGTATCTCCTGCACAATACACATAACTATCTAATACTTTGTCATACCAATTATTAGATATTATTCCATGCATTTTAGGTGTGGTTCCTGTAAATATTGAAGCATGTCCTGGTCCTGTATAAGTAGGCACATAATTAAAATGGTGATTTTTACAATTAAAACCTTGATTAACTAAACGTTTAAATCCATCGTCTCCATACTTACTATAAAAACGCGTTAGATAGTCGTATCTCATTTGGTCAACTACAATCCCAACCACTAATTTTGGCTGTGTGTTTAAGGCTGTATTTTTTGAAGACATTGCTTCTTTTTGAGATTTACAACTAAACAGTAAACAGATGATAAATACAGATAAAAAGGCTCTCATTTTAAAAAATTTAATTTTGTTTATCAAAAATACAGATTTTAAAACATCTAATTTAAAATTAAGGTTAAATACCTACTAGAATTTTATATTTTAGCGGTAACAAATAACAAATGAATTACCTACACTATATTGGGACTTACTTTTTAATGGTTGTCGAGATGTTTCGAAAGCCAACCAAGTGGTCTGTAATGAAAAAATTAATACTTAAAGATGTTGACGATTTAATTATTGGATCCTTGGGTATTGTTGCTTTTATCTCATTTTTTGTTGGAGGTGTTGTTACTATACAAACCGCTTTAAATATTGATAATCCTTTAATTCCTAAAAATCTTGTAGGTTTTGCAACTAGGCAATCTATTATTTTAGAATTTGCTCCAACATTTATGTCTATAATTATGGCAGGAAAAGTAGGTTCTTTTATTACATCAAGTATTGGTACAATGCGTGTTACAGAACAAATTGACGCATTAGAAGTTATGGGAATTAACAGCTTAAATTATTTAGTATTTCCAAAATTTATAGCCTTAACATTATACCCTTTTATTATTTCTATTGCAATGTTTTTAGGGATTATGGGTGGATTAGCTGCTTGCGTCTATGGTGGCTACGCACCAATGTCTGATTATATTGAAGGTGTACAATTGGACTTTAAACCGTTTCATATTGCTTATGCATTTATTAAAACATTAATTTTTGCTTTTATATTAGCTACAATCCCTTCATATCATGGATACTACATGAAAGGTGGAGCATTAGAAGTTGGTAAAGCAAGTACAACCTCTTTTGTTTGGACTAGTGTTGTTATTATTTTATTAAACTATTTACTAACTCAACTCCTTTTAAGCTCATGATAGAAGTTAAAAATCTAAACAAGTCTTTTGGAGATGCTCATATTTTAAAAGGGATTACTACCACTTTTGAAAAAGGAAAAACCAATCTTATTATTGGGCAAAGTGGTTCTGGTAAAACGGTATTTTTAAAATGTTTATTAGGTCTTTTTAATTACGAAAAAGGAAGCATTGCCTATGATGGAAAAGTGTTTTCTGATTTAAGTGAGGACGATAAACGTGAGCTTAGAGCTGATATAGGAATGGTTTTTCAAGGTAGTGCTTTGTTTGACTCTATGACTATTGCAGAAAATGTTATGTTTCCGTTACGTATGTTTACTAAACAAAGTAAAAGTGAAATGCAAGATCGTGTGGACTTTGTTTTAAACAGAGTTAATCTTAGTGATGCACACAACAAAATGCCAAGTGAAGCATCTGGAGGAATGCAAAAACGTGTTGCAATTGCACGTGCAATTGTAAACAAACCAAAATATTTGTTTTGTGACGAACCCAATTCTGGATTAGACCCTAAAACAGCAATAGTTATTGACGATTTAATTAAAGAAATTACTGAAGAATACCAGATAACAACCGTTATCAACTCGCATGATATGAACTCTGTAATGCAAATTGGAGAAAAAATAGTGTTTCTTAAAAATGGTTTAAAAGAATGGGAAGGTTCTCGTTATGACATTTTTAAAACAGATAATGAGGCAGTTACTGACTTTGTATACTCGTCAGAATTATTTAAAAAAGTACGCCAAATGTACTTGGAAGAACGTGGTTAATTTTAATTAACCTGTCTTACCTCAACTTTTTTACTACCAATCTGTTGTTCTAACCACACTTTTAATGCTTCTTGTTTTACGGTTTTAAGACTATCACTTACAGCTGTATTCCATTTTACATTAGCTACAACTAACGTATCTGTTTTTATAAAATCTGAAGATTGTAACGTTTTAGCATAACTTAAATATTCTAAATCGCTAAACAATATTTTTGCATCTTTTGCTAAACTTGAAAAATTAATGTCCTTGTTTTTATTTCTAATCAATTCCATTTCTGACTCCATAGTTTGAAGACGTTCTTTTAAACCTGCAATAATGGTTTCTTTTTCATCTATATCGTCATAAGCACGATCTAAAGATTTTGATAATTTTTCTGAAGACCTACTATTATCTCCATTTACAAAGACTTCATAATCTTTTATAGCTTCATATTTTTTAACCTCGTTACGTAAATCTGCAGTTAAAATTTCATTGACTTCACCATTAAAATACAAAGTAATAGTTTTGTTTTCATCATTCTTTTTGTCACGTTGCAACCACAATTGATCGTTTACTTCAATTTCGCTTTTAACGTATTTTTTATAATCACTATTAATCCCTGTCTCTCTTAATAAAGTAATAAAAGTTAAAATAGCAGGTATCATTGCAATAATTCCAAAAAAGGCTGCAATTCTGGCAATGTTTTTTCGTCGTTTAGAATTAGCATACTTCAACATTGGGAAACGCAATATTTTTAACACCAAAAAAGTAGCTAAAGCAATAAAGGTTGTATTAATAGTAAATAAATACATAGCTCCTAAAAAGTAACCATAATTACCTACTGCTAAACCATAACCAGCTGTACATAAAGGTGGCATTAAAGCTGTTGCAATAGCAACACCAAAAATTACAGATGCTATGGTTCCTTTTTTAGTTCTGGCAACAATCAGTGCCAAACCACCAAAAATGGCAATAAATACATCTAAAATATTTGGCTCTGTTCTGGCTTCTAACTCTGCAGTCAATTCTGTTAAAGGAGAAATTCTGAAATATAGATAAGCGGTTAACACACTTAAAACCACCATGACTAATAAATTAACAAACGAGCTTTTTAAAGTATCGATATCATTAATTGCTAAAGACATTCCAACTCCTAAAATTGGACCCATTAATGGCGAGATTAACATGGCTCCAATCACTACTGCTGTAGAGCTTAAGTTAAGTCCAATGGAAGCCACAAATATGGCAAAAATTAAAATCCAAGCAGTTGCACCTCTTAAAGGTATATCTGCTTTTATTGCAGCTATAGTAGCATCTCTATCTGTGTCATCTCTAAAATCAAAAATGTTGCTAATAAAGTTTTTAATGCTCTCAAACAATCCTTCAGCATCTTTTTTTACCGCTTCTTTTTTCTGGTTTACAGCTTCTGCTTGCTTCTCTTCATCAGAGAAATCAAATTTATTTTCTTTTGGCTTATTGTTTTCTTCCATAGTTAAACCCTATCCATAATGTTCTCCAAATTTATCTTTAACTTTTTGGAGCACTTTTTTAATATCTTGTTCTTTTGTCTTCGGAAAGATAAGCAAAACTTCGTCTTTATCCACAATAATATAATCTTGCAATCCATCTACCACAACAACTTTGTCTGCTTTAGTACGTATCATATTACCAGATGCATCTTCAGTTAAGGTTTTTGCATTAACCACTGCATTATTATCTTGGTCTTTATCTAACTTGTCATATAAACTTCCCCAAGTACCTAAATCATTCCAATCAAAAGTAGCAGGAATAACATACACATTTTTTGATGGTTCCATGATAGCGTAATCTACAGAGATGTTTTCTGCTTTAGCGTAGTTATCTCTAATAAAATCGTCTTCAAACTCTGTATTATAAGCAGGAATACCTGTTTTAAACAAGTCAAATAATTCTGGTTGATTATTCTGAAATGCTTTAACAACACTAGTTACGCTCCACATAAAAATACCAGCATTCCATAAAAAATTACCTTGATCTATAAACTGTTTTGCAGTTTGATAATCTGGTTTTTCTCTAAACTGAATAACTGGATGGATACCATTTTCAGGGTTTCCGCTTTCTATATAACCATAACCTGTATTTGGAAACGTTGGTGTAATCCCTAAAGTCATTAAAGCATCGTTTTGCTGGCAAAACTGAAACGCTTGTTCTACATTTTTACTAAATGCAGCTTCATCCTCTATCCAATGATCACTTGGTGCCACAATCATTACAGCATCAGGGTTTTCTTTTTGTATTTTTAAACTTGCATACAAAATACAAGGTGCAGTATTACGCATTGCAGGTTCTAAAACCACTTGGCGTTGCGTTACTTCTGGAAGTTGCTCCAACACCAAATCGTTATATTTTTCATTAGTTAAAATAAAAATATTTTCTTTTGGAATAATTGTACTTAGTCTACTAAATGTTTTTTGTATTAAGGTATCTCCAGTTCCTAACATATCATGGAATTGCTTCGGGAACTCCTCTGTACTGACTGGCCAAAAACGTGATCCGACTCCTCCAGCCATTAAAATGGCGTAATAATTTTTATTTTGCATTTTACTTTTCTTTAAATTAATCCTTTACTAATCATTAATAATATCGACTTCTGCATTGGCATTAAACAAGTATATTTTACCTGTTTTTACCTCGACACACTCATGACGTGTGCGTCTTTTTGCACCTTTTTTAAACACACGATTATTGTGGGTTTTAAAAGTCTGGTGTAAAGGTACTTCAAATATAAATGTTTTATTATTTGCTGCGTCGAACTGCTTTAAAGCTAAGGCGAGCTGCACGTCTGTATCGCTGGACGCTTTTGGGTTTATAAAGTGTTTAGCCAAAACTGGTAATAATGCTTTTGGGAACACCTCTGGATTTATAAATGGCAACATTAAATGTTGGAAGGTACGCTTCCACTCTATTCCATGTGGTTTTATAAAACGTCCATAGGTTTTAAATGCTTCCAGATGCGCAATCTCGTGGATTAAAGTTATTAAAAATCGATATTTATTTAAACTACCATTAATAGTGATTTGGTGTTTACCATTAGGTAGTTTACGATAATCACCATGTCTGGTTTTACGTTCTTTTTTTACCAAAATACTTAAATTATCATGCTCCAAAAGTTGTAACACTTTTGGGACTGATGCTTCTGGAATGTAATGTGATACTGTGTGTTGCATTACTGCAAAAATAGAGGTTTTTTATTGAAAAAAATACGTAGTTATACGTATTGATTTTCTGACAAAAAACAACTAACTTCGTTGAACTTCGAATATGATTCATTAAAACGGAATCATATTCGCTAAACGTTCAACGAAATTCTTAATTTCAACTCCAAAAACCATTATCAATTAACATTCCATTACAATAAAATCCTGTAACTATTGCGTATCTTTAGTACATGAAACCATTACTAATTTTAGCACTTTTATTTATGACTACAACTACAGGACTAATCATTGATTTTGGACAAGATAAAGCTGGAAGCAGTTGGCGCATTGTTAACGATGGTGTTATGGGAGGATTGTCACAATCCAATACTGTTTTAACAGAAGATAGTGTACAATTTAAAGGCAACGTTAGTCTAGAAAACAATGGTGGTTTTGCTAGCATGCGTACTTTAATAACAGAAGGTGCTTTATCTAATTGTACAACCTTGACTATACGTTATAAAAGCAGTAGTACAGATAGGACGTTTGGTTTGTCGCTAAAAAATAGCCAACGTTATTACATACCTTATTACAAACATACTTTTACACCTAAAACTACAGATTGGGAAACCTTAACTATTAATTTATCAGACTTTAAACATTACAGAATTAGTGAAGTAATTGGCAACGATATGCCAACCAAAGCTTTAGATGATATTTTTAATATTGCACTAATTATTAGTGATAAAAAAGCTGGTGCTTTTGATATTGAGATTGATTACATAAAATTTGAGTAGATAAAAGTTATCGATATATTTATTTTATTATTTACACTACAAAGACAAAAAAAATTGTCGCCTTTTTTTTTACAAAAATATTTAAACAAAAATCAGTATCTTAGAAAACATTATGTTTAAACACAAAATACATATATGCTTATTTAGTTTTGTTTTACTATTCTCATTAGCATCATTTTCTGGTTACGCTAACAGTAATGAGATTGCTGTTACTAAAATAGAACTTGTCCACACAGATACTACTACAACTTACAATGATGTTTTTTATGTTGATGCACTTCAAAAAATAGCACAAAGAGACAATAACAACTTGTTTTGTGGCTATAGTTTTTCTTCCTTTTTATTAGCTAATAATAGTACAAATAGATTTACTATTAAGTCTAGACAATTTACTTACACGACTTTTAAAGTAAAACAATTGGAGTTGTTTTTAAAACCACTTCAAAACCAAACTCCATCTTACTTTTTAATGTTTTTATAGGACTTTAAAAGTCTCATTTTTTTCATTTTGAAAACTCAGAATGGTAATTATAGCTATGCTTTATAGCATTTAAAACATTAAAAACATATTATGAAAATAAAAAGAGCACTACGTTTAGTGGCTTTGATTTTGTTTATTATTATGGCTTGTATTTTACCTTTTCCTTTAAATTTTAAAAGAAAAGATAATATACCAAAAAACTTAATCGAACAAATCGATAAAAAACAAGAAATTAAAGAAGACGATATTAATAAAGATGCTTTTGGCTAATAGTTGCCTTAACAACAAATAGATTCCTGCTTTCGCAGGAATATTACATACGTTCTGGTACAGCAATACCTAATAAGCCAAATGCATTTTTAATACTATTTGCTACAGATTGAGATAGTTGTACTCTAAACACAATCTCGTTTTGTGTATCTGCACCAAGTATTGATACATTTTGGTAAAAGCTATTAAAGGCTTTTACTAAATCGTAAGTATAATTAGCAATTAAAGCTGGACTGTGTTGGTTTGCTGCTTGCTGTATTACTTCTGGAAACAATTGTAATTGTTTAATAAGCTCGCGTTCTTTATCGTGTAAAGATACATCGCTTGCATCAAGTGTTACTGCATTATCTATATCTGCTTTACGTAAAATAGATTGGATTCTTGCATATGTATATTGTATAAAAGGTCCAGTATTACCTTGAAAATCTATAGATTCTTTTGGATCAAAAAGGATTCGTTTTTTAGGATCTACTTTTAAGATGTAATATTTTAAAGCACCTAAACCTATGGTTTTATACAAGTCTTGTTTTTCATTATCAGTATAACCATCAAGCTTTCCTAAATCTTCAGATATAGTTTGTGCTGTGGTTGCCATTTCGACAATTAAATCGTCTGCATCCACAACTGTACCTTCTCTACTTTTCATTTTTCCAGATGGCAAATCTACCATTCCGTAACTTAAATGAAATAGGTTTTTTGCCCAATCAAATCCTAGTTTTTTAATAATTAAAAATAGTACTTGAAAGTGGTATTCTTGTTCGTTACCTACTGTATACACCATTCCTCCAACATCTGGATAATCTTTTACACGTTGGATAGCTGTACCTATATCTTGGGTCATGTATACTGCTGTTCCGTCAGAACGCAGTACAATTTTTTCGTCTAAACCTTCTGCTGTTAAATCGCACCAAACTGATCCATCTTCTTTTTTAAAGAATACTCCTGTTTTTAAACCTTCTACAATAAATTCTTTACCTAAAAGGTAGGTTTGACTTTCATAATATAATTTATCAAAATCAACACCTAAATTTTTATACGTCTTATTAAAACCATCATAAACCCAACCGTTCATGGTTTCCCATAAAGCAACAACTTCTTTATCTCCTGCTTCCCATTTTAAAAGCATTTGCTGTGCAGCAACTAAAATTGGTGCTTCTTTTTTTGCGTCATCTTCGGTTTTACCTTCAGCTTTTAAAGCTTCAATTTCTTTTTTATATTCTTGATCAAATTTAACGTAGTAATTACCAACTAATTTGTCTCCTTTTAAACCTGTAGATTCTGGAGTTTCGTTATTACCAAAACGTTGCCAAGCTAACATACTTTTACAAATATGAATTCCTCTATCGTTAATAATTTGAGTTTTATAAACCTTTTTTCCGGAAGCTTTAATAATTTCTGCAACACTAAAACCTAGTAAATTATTTCTAACATGTCCAAGGTGCAATGGTTTGTTTGTATTTGGCGAAGAATACTCGACCATTATGGCTTTGTTTTCTGCTTTAGCGTCAACAAATCCAAAAGATTTATCTGCTTTTATTGTATTAAAATAATTTACAAAATAAGAGGCTTCAATCTCTAGATTTAAAAACCCTTTTACCACATTAAATCCTTCGACTTCTGCAACATTATCTACCAAAAAGCCACCAATAGCCTCTCCTATTTGCACAGGATTACCTTTTACTACGCGTAACATTGGAAACACAACTACAGTAATATCTCCAGCAAACTCTTTTCTGGTTGCCTGAAATTCTACGGTTTCTAAAGTAGCATTAAACAACGTATTTACTGCTTGCTTAACATGTTGTTGTAAGGTGTTTTGTAGACTCATTATTTGTAAATTTTAAAAGCGCAAATATAGCATTTTATTGAATGAAAGCATGTGGTTCACCCTTTAAATATTAATCGTTTGATGAAAAAATCAATTCTAAAAAAATTAAATTTTATTATAATTAACAGCTATAAATCTAAAAGATTTTTAGGCAAAAATGGCAATCATGTTTGGGAAGCAGAAAAAGCTGGATACGTGTTTAAAAAAATAAATTAACCATTCGGCTAATATTTTGGTATTACCTCTTAAAAATTATGATAACAGTTTTATAATAGTCATTTTTAACCAGCGAAGGAAAATCCCTCTAATTTTCTTCTTTTAACTAAACTAACTATAAGTCATTATTTAAAGCCAAATAAACTGCAAAATTGTGCAATTTGTCTTACTTTTGTTTTGATGTTGTATATTTAAATGAAGAGACTACTTGTCCTAATATTTTTATTGTCTTTTGCATTTGGTTTTTCTCAAGATGAAGAACTAGAGAGCCTGACTATTCAGTTAGCTTATCAAGATCCAGACTCTTCTAAAGTAAACACGTCTGTTAGCATTATTAAACTTCTTTTTGAATCTAAAGACTACAACAAAGCCTTAAAATTTGTACAGCAAAGTGAAAAACTTGCTAAAGAACTAAAGTACAATAAAGGACTTGCAGAAATTACTTATTATAAAGCAAAAATCCATAACCAAGAAGGCAATACTGCTAAAGCTATTAACGAGTTTAAAAATGCAAAAACATTATACACTTCTGTAAGAGACACCTTGTCTGTAGCCAAAGTCAATAGCAATTTAGGAATTTTAGAAATTGAAAAAGGCAATTACAAAGATGGTTTATCACATGCTTTATCTGCAATAAAAGAACTTGAAAAAAGAGAACTTTTTGATGAGCTATCTAAAAATTACGAAAGTTTAGCAAATGCTTACCAAACTTCTGGAAATATAGAAAAAGCAATTACTTACAACTTAAAAAAACTAGATGTAGATAATAGAATTAACAATACCAAAGGTCTTATTAGTACTAACAAAAACCTAGGAGACATCTATATTAAAAAACAAAACTATAACCAAGCCATTAGTTATTATGAAAGCGCTTTGGGTTATGCTAATCCTAACGAAGAAAAGTTAAGAGCCAATATATTACCCTATTTAGGAAAAGCCTACTTAATGGATAAAGACTACAGTACATCCACTAAATATCTTGCAGAATCTGTTAATTTAAATAGACGTTTTGAAAACAAAATAGAATTATCTGTAGCTTTAAATAGTTTAGGCGAAATAAATATTGAACAAAAAAGATTAAAAACAGCAGAAGCACAATTACAGGAAGCAGCTAATTTAAGTCGAGTAACAAATAACGATGAGGAATTACTACGTAATTACAAATTGATGCAAACTCTAGAATCTGATAAAGGAAACTTTGAAGGCGCTTACACATGGCAAAAAGAATATTATAAATTAAAAGAAAAGCTTGATCAAGAAAAAGCTAAAAATAATCCAATAGTTGTAATTGAACCAGCTGAAGAAGATGCTGCTAATATTGAGAATTTAATTCCAACAATTACATCTGAAGATGATTTGGTAAGTAAGAAAAAACTAGATAAGTTTAAACTTATTTTTTATGCTTTACTTGCTGCATTTGCAATAGTATTAACCTTTTTTGTGTTGTTTTATTTAAAACGAAACAACAGACTTAAATACACTAGAGAACTTGAAGCAAAAAACAAAAAAATAGAATTACAGAACGAAGCTATTTTAGAACAAAGCAAGCATCTAGAAAACATTAATAAGGTTAAGGACAAATTATTTTCGATAGTTTCTCATGACCTTAAAGACTCATTAACCTCTACAAAAGGGTTTATAGATTTATTAAAGGAAGGACAACTAACCCAAGACGAGTTTCATAGTTTACTTCCAGAATTAAGTGAAAATGCTAATAATGCATCATTGTTATTATTTAACCTATTAAATTGGTCTAAATCACAAATGCAATCTTTAGAGCCTAAACCTTCATTATTTGATATTAAAGAAGTTTTTATTGAAAAAACTAAACTTATGGATCAAAAATTTGAAGCTAAAGGTGTCAAATTAGTAGACAATACACTTCGTGATTTTGTTTATGCAGATAGAAGTATGATAGAAATTGTAATCCAAAACCTGTTAGCCAATGCAGTTAAGTTTTGTAACACAGGAGACACCATATCTATCTCTAACCAAATTAGTAATGGTAAAGCCATTTTAAGTGTTGCAGATACAGGAATAGGAATCAGCAAAGAAGACCAAGGTAAACTTTTTGGTAATAACACTTTTACTACTAGAGGTACAAATAAAGAAAAAGGCACAGGATTAGGACTAACTATCTGTAGAGAATTAGTTGAACTTAATAAAGGAACCATTTGGGTAGAAAGTGCTCCAAATGTTGGAAGTACTTTTTATGTAGAATTACCAAAATCTAAATCCGATCAGGATCCAGGTGCAACTTGAACTACACCTTCGGTAGAAATACCTCAGCCATCATACAGCGAGCGCTTCCGCCACCACAAGCTTCAATAGTATTTAACGAGCTTGATAGGATTGGACAATGCTTTTCTATTGTTTTAATTTGAGCAGATGACAAACTATCGTAAGCAGCCTGACTCATAATTAAATATAAGACATCGTCTTTTCCTTTAACTTGTAGCATATTACCAGCAAAATTATTGACTTGCTTTTCTGTAATACTTATTACTTCTTTACCATCGTCTACAAGGTTCTTAACAACGTTTTTTTGTTCTTTTTTATCGTCAATACAATCCAAGCAAATAACAGCAAAGGTCTCTCCTAAACACATCATAACATTAGTATGGTAAATTGCTTTACGCTTACCTTCTACTGTTTGATTTGCTGTAAATACTACTGGTGTGTATTCAAAATCCTCACAAAATTCTATAAACAAATCTTCATCTGCTCTTGGAGATAATGCACAATATGCTTTTCCGTTAGCACGATCAAGCAATACACTTCCAGTTCCTTCTAAAAACACATCTTCTTCTTCAGCAGATGTATAATCTATAATATCATTAATTTTAAAACCAGCCTCTTCTAGCTTTGTTAAAACATCTTCACGTCTTTCTAATCTTCTATTTTCTGCAAACATTGGATACAAACCAACAGTCCCATTTTGATGAAAGGAGATCCAGTTATTAGGAAAAATAGAATCTGGTGTATCAAACTCTTTTGTATCATCAATAACTACAACATTAACACCAATTGCACGTAACTTTTCTACATAAGCGTCAAACTCATTCTGTGCTTTTGTATTAACTGCTTCTGGCAATGTATTATCTAGTTCTTTTTGATAATAGTTGTTTACTGCAGTTTGTTCGTTCATTCTAAAATTGATTGGACGAATCATTAATATTGTGTTTGTAGTTTGTTGCATTTTAGTTAATTATTTGTGCGACAAAATTAGAGTATTTTTAATTTAAAAGAATACTCTAATTCATAATTTATTTCCACTTAATATTACAACCTATACTAGGTTTTTGAATAGCTAAAGGTTGTTGGTTATTTAACACAGCCTCCATTGCTTTAATTAAGTCTGCTCCAGTAACTGGCAAACCGTTTCCTGGTCTTGAATTATCAAGTTGTCCATGATAAGTAGATTTAAGATTTTGGTCAAACACATAAAAATCTGGAGTACAAGCAGCATCATAAGCTTTTGCTACATCTTGTGTTTGATCATATAAATAAGGAAAGGGATAGTTTAAATCTTTAGCCAATTGTTTCATCATAACTGGTCCATCTTGTGGATAATTATTTACATCATTACTACTAATTGCTATAAAAGCGATCCCTTTATCTTGATATCGATTAGCAATTTTGACTAATTCTGGGTTAATGTGCACAACAAATGGACAATGATTACAAATAAATACGATAACAGTACCATTATCTCCTTTTAACTGCTCCAAGCCTAGCTTACTATCTGTTACTGTGTTTAATAGAGAAAAATTTGGAGCTGTTTTTCCTAAAGGAAATGGATTAGAAGGTGTCAATGCCATAATTAAAATGTTAAAATTTTATATTTTATTCAATAATATATTTGTTTTATATAGAAAAATACACTTTCTTAGTATCGTTAAAAATATTATCCCTAATAAATTAACTGATTAATAGCGCATGAGATTATCCCTAACTATGCTACTGTTGTTTTGTCTAAATACAACATTAGCTCAAGAAAACACCGACAAAAGTACAAATTCTGACGATTACTTACAAGTAACACGTTACAGACTTAACCCTAATGATTTGGGTATTGAAGATGAAACTGACTCTGAAAAAGTGTACATCAAAATTTACTACAATCAATCCGCAAGTATAACAGAAGACTTTGAATTTTTTAAACCTAAAAAAAATGAAATTTTATTTTTTTACGGAATAGATTCTGAAAACGATACTAGCCAAATGTATTTTAAAGTGGATGATAGCTTAAAACCTATTTACCAGAAAAAAGACTTTGAACAATTAATGCAAGTCATAAAAGTATTAGAATATAATGTTTTTTACGAAGACAAATTTTCAAGCGCTGAAGCTTATGCAGCTTTAGAGCGTCTCTAATTAATAACTAACTAAACTAACCAAAACCTAGAAACAGCTAATTTATTTATAAATTGGCTGTTTTTTTATGGTGTAGAGTTAGAGACTTGCAACATTTTTCCGTTATAATATTGGTTTCCATTTAATGCAAAGTCTGACATGTAATCTGCCATTTGCTTAGCTGTAGTTGGTGCTTTGTAGCCAGGAAATGCTTCTTCAAGCATTTCTGTTTGAACAGCCCCTAATGCTAAAACATTAAAACTTGGTCCTGTTTCTTTATATTCTTCCGCTAGAAGCTCTGTAAGCGTTATAACTGCACCTTTACTAGAACTATAAGCAGATAGCCCAGCAAATTTCATGCTACCTTGTACACCTCCCATTGAGCTAACAGTAACCACATGACTGTCCTTTTTCATAAAAGGAATGATGACTCTTGTCATTTCTGCAACTCCAAAAACATTTGTTTTATAAACGTTTTCAAATTCTTGCATAGATGTTTCTGCAAAAGGCTTGTTTAAAACAACTCCTGCATTATTAATTAGTATATCAACTTGCTTCCATTCTTTTTCTATAAAATCTTCAACTTTTTTATAGTCTTCTTGCCTATTTAAATCAAAAGCAAAAGAAGTAATATTCTCAAAATGAAGATTACTTACTGGTTGTGCATTTCTTGACAAAGCCAACACATTATGACCTTGATTTGCAAAAATATGAACCAACTCAAAACCAATACCTCTACTGGTTCCTGTTATTATAATATTTTTAGTTTTCATTTACTTTAATTTCTTTTGTTGCAGTGTTACACATCGTTTCAATAGCTGGTATAATACTATTAATAAGGCTTACCATATGATTATAATCTAATTTATCTGCTTCATCATCTACATGATGATAATAATCATAATTAGACAAGTCACAAGATGATATTGTATGACATGGTAATCCAAACTCTTTATAAAACGCATAATTATCTGACTGTCTAAACAAATTATATTTTTTTGCTATTTCTGAATATCCAATAACTTTCTTATTTGAATACTCATTCATTTTTTGAGCTATATTAGATTTATCAAAACCTGTAACAAATGCGATATAATCTCTATTTTTAAATGGCACACCAATCATTTCTAAATTTAACATGGTATACATATTAAAATTGGTTTGTTTTAAGCGTTTAGCAAGATGGTTTGATCCAAGCAATCCTTTTTCTTCTGCAGAAAATGTTACAAACAGCAAACTTCTTTTATTACTTTTTTTAGCTCCAAAATATTTAGCTAAAGCTAACACTCCACTTGTTCCTGCTGCATTGTCATTAGCTCCATTGGATACAGAATCGTTTGCAACACCTTGCTTAGCAATCCCAATATGGTCATAATGCGCTCCAATAACAATATATTCGTTTTTTAGGCTAGCATCATTTCCTTCCAGATATCCTACAACATTATAAGCGTCTAATTCTCCAACTAAAAAATTATCACGAAAGGTTTCAAAATAAGGCTTTAACCCATAGGATTTAAACTTAGACTCCACATAGTTTGCTGCTTCACCTATCCCTTCGCTTCCAGTGTCTCTACCATTTAAACGATCTGCTGCTAAAAAGGATACCATGTCATTAATTTCTTGACTAGTAACTGTATAATCTTCTACTTTTAAAGTATCATTTACTTTGGTTTTACAAGCATTTACTAAAATGGCTAATCCAAATATTAATAGTATTTTTTTCATTTTTAATGATTTAAGTTTAAAGATAAAAAAATCCCAAATCAATTGACTTGAAATGGGATTTTATATGGTTTTATTTCGCTAAAGCGAAAAATATTATACTAACATTGTCACTGGATTTTCTATATATCCTTTTAGTGTTTGTAAAAACTGTGCTCCTGTTGCTCCATCTACTGTTCTGTGATCGCAAGCTAGACATAATTTCATTGTATTACCAACAACGATTTGCCCTTCTTTTACAACTGGTTTTTCAACAATATTTCCGACAGATAATATAGCAGAATTAGGTTGATTGATAATTGACGTAAAACTATCTATACCAAACATTCCTAAATTAGATATTGTAAAAGTACTACCTTCCATCTCATCTAAACCAAGCTTTTTATTTCTTGCTTTACCTGCTAATTCTTTTACAGCTCCACCTATTTGAGTTAAACTTTGCTCATTAGCAAATTTAACAACTGGTACTAATAAACCATCTGGTACAGCAACAGCTACACCAATATGCACATGGTTATTTAATTGCATTCTGTCATCAAACCATTGAGAGTTAACTTGTGGATGCTGTTTTAATGCTAAAGCACAAGCTTTAACAATCATATCATTATATGAAATTTTAGTGTCTGGAACAGAATTATACTGCTTTCTAAAAGCAATAGCATTTTCCATATCAAACTCTACATTTAAATAATAATGTGGTGCGCTAAATTTAGATTTTGCTAAATTTTTAGCAATAGCTTTACGCATATTAGAGTTTGGCACTTCGTCAAAATCTTCTTGTCCAGTTGGTACAAATTTACCAACTGAAGCGGATTGTGCAGATGGTGTAAAGTTTTCGATATCTCGTTTTACAATACGTCCATTTTCTCCAGAACCTTTTACTTGAGATAAATTTACTCCCTTTTCTTCAGCCATTTTTTTAGCTAAAGGAGATGCAAAAATTCTTCCGTTTGCTGTATTTGAAGCTTTTACTTCTTTTACTGGACTTGCAGCTTTTTCTTGTTTTGGTGCTTCAACTTTAGCTACAGTTTTTGTCGCTTCTTCTTTTTTAGATGGAGCATCTCCTGCTGGACTAAAGTTTTTAGCTATACCAGAAACATCAGTACCTGCTGGTCCAATTATAGCTAATAACGAATCTACTTTAGCAGTTTCGCCTTCATTTAATCCTACAAATAGTAAAGTACCAGATTGGAATGATTCAAATTCCATAGTTGCTTTATCTGTTTCGATTTCGGCTAAAATATCTCCTTCTTCAACAGTATCACCAACATTTTTTAACCAAGAAGCAACTGTACCTTCTTCCATAGTGTCACTTAATCTTGGCATAGTTACCACAATTACACCTTCTGGAATATCTTGTACTTCATTAGAAGTGGTTTCGGTTTTGCTTTCTGAAAGAACCTCTTCAGTTTTTTCTTCAGTTGTCGCTCCATTTAATAAACCAGAAATATCCTCATCTGCTTCTCCAATAATAGCTAACAAAGTATCAACTTTAGCTGTTTCTCCTTCATGTATTCCTATATGAAGTAAAGTCCCTTCGTTAAAAGACTCAAATTCCATTGTAGCTTTATCAGTTTCGATTTCTGCTAAAATATCACCTTCTTCTATTTTGTCTCCTACTTTTTTCAACCAAGCTGCAACAGTCCCTTCCTCCATGGTGTCGCTTAAACGAGGCATGTTTATAATTTCAGCCATAGCTTATTTAATTTTGTGGTCTATAAATGGATAATCTTCTTGCTCATACACTGCATCATACATCACGCTTTTATCTGGATAAGGTGACTCTTCAGCAAATTTTTCGCACTCTGCAACTAAGTCTTTTACTCTTTTATCGATAACTTTTAAGTCGTCTTCTGTTGCGTATTTTTTATCTAAAATTACTTCTTTTACTTGAGTAATTGGGTCAAGTTTTTTATACTCTTCTACTTCTGCTTTAGTTCTATAATGTTGTGCATCAGACATTGAGTGCCCTCTGTAACGATAGGTTTTAACTTCTAAAAACGTTGGTCCATCGCCACGACGTGCACGTTGTATAGCTTCATCAAATGCTTCTGCTACTTTTATTGGGTTCATTCCATCTACTGGTTCACAAGGCATTTCATAACCTAAACCAAGTTTCCAAATATCTGTATGATTTGCAGTACGCTCTACTGATGTACCCATTGCATAACCGTTGTTTTCACAAACAAAAACTACTGGTAAATTCCAAAGCATTGCAAGGTTAAAAGACTCATGCAAAGATCCTTGTCTTGCAGCTCCATCTCCAAAACAACAAATAGTTACACCATCTACGTTATGATACTTATCTCCAAAAGCAATTCCTGCTCCTAAAGGGATTTGTCCTCCTACAATACCATGACCACCATAAAAACGATGCTCTTTAGAAAAAATATGCATCGATCCTCCTAAACCTTGAGAAGTTCCGGTTGCTTTACCATATAATTCTGCCATGACGCGCTTTGGATCTACTCCCATTCCAATTGGTTGCACATGGTTACGATAAGCAGTAATCATTTTATCCTTTGTAAGGTCCATTGCATGTAATGCACCTGCTAGTACTGCTTCTTGACCATTATATAAATGAAGAAAACCTCTAACTTTTTGTTGAATATATACTGCTGCAAGTTTGTCTTCAAACTTTCTCCAAAACAGCATATCTTCATACCATTTTATATATGTTTCTTTAGTTATTTTTTGCATTGGTAATGTTAGTTTTTTTTATATCGAATAACAAAAGTACTACTTTAGTTAGTAATGAAAAAACTGAAAATAGTAATTTTTATACGAAAACGTTGTAGTTATAATACTGTTTTATCAAAAATGAATGGTAAAAGGTTTGCTAAAGAGTTTGATCGTACAACTTTACCTGTTTCTCCCATAAAATACAATTCTATTGGAGCATCTTGTTTAACTTCATATTCAGAGATTGCTTGTCGACATGCTCCACATGGTGGTATTGGTGTTGTTGTAGGATTAGTTTGAGAACCTGCTATAATTGCCATTTTTAAGTGCTTTGCTTTTGGGTACTTTGCTCCAGCATAATAAATAGCAGTACGTTCTGCACATAATCCAGAAGGATAAGATGCGTTTTCTTGATTACTACCAGTTATTATCTCTCCATTATCTAGCAAGATAGCAGCACCTACTAAAAACTTAGAATATGGTGCATATGCTTTATCTCTAGCTACCGAAGCTTTATTCATTAAATTTTGAACATCTTCTGGCAGCTCTTTTAAATCATCAAAAACTTGTAGTGTCGTTTCTATTTTTACTTCCTTCATAACTTAAATATACGGAACTATTTTAGACAAAAAAACTATTGTTTTCACAATAGTTTTTTTGATTTCATTTATTTTTTTTTAATACTCGTCGTAAGTTCCAGCTCCTAAATTAAAGGTCAGAGAAAAACGTAATGTGCTCTCTAAAGGACTTTGTACTTGAGATGCTGAGAACAAATAAGATAAATCTACATTTATAACATTGTATTTAAATCCAGCACCTAAAGCAAAAAACTTTCGTGCTCCTTTTGTTTCATGTTCATTAAAATAACCTGCTCTAAAGGCAAAAGAGTCTTGATATGTGTATTCTGCACCTAACGCATATGTAAATTCCTGTAATTCTTCTTTAAATCCTCCTGGAGCATCTCCAAAAGACTGGAATACACCTGATAAAAATGGCACGTCTGGATCTTGTCCAGAAACAATATATGTTGGCTCATCTGCATCTTGAGTTCCGTCATCATCTGTATCATCAAATCCTAAAATTGGTGGTGTTGGTACTAATAATTTAGAAAACTCTGCTGTTACACCAACTTTATTATATTGGTCTAAAATAAAATCGAATCCTCCACCTAATCTTAAGTTAGTTGGTTGGAAGTTTTCTTGTCCAGCTTCATCATATTTAAACTTAGGCCCTAAATTTTGGATAGCAAATCCACCTCTCCAACGACCATTAAAATCATTATAGGCTTGTTCTTCGCTTTGATAATAACCAGAAATATCTACACCAAAAGTACTTGCTGCTTTTGTGTCATTATCTCCAATATTCAATTTTAAATCAGATTGTAAGTAACGCATTGCAACTGACATACCAAATTGATCGCTTAATCTTAATGCATATGAGACGTCAAAAGTAAACTCATTTGGTCTTTGTACTAAGGCTTCAGAAAATTCGTCTTGGACAAATTCTATATCTCCTAAAGAGAAATATTTAAAACTAGCTGCAAATGAACTATTATCATTAAGCCTGTTAAAATAAGTTACATTTCCTAAGAAAATATCATTAACCAATTTACTTAAGTATGGTGTGTAGCTTATTGCTATTCCTGATTTATTTTCTGAAAACACATACTTTGACGAGTTCCATTGTTGAGAAAATGCATCTGGCGAAGTTGCCACACCCATGTCTCCCATTGCTGCAGCTCTTGCGTCTGGAGCAATCAATAAAAATGGTACTCCTGTTGTAATAACCCTAGAATCGTTTGGGTTTGTAATTGTCGTTTGCGATAGTCCTTTAAGGGATAAAAAGAATGCTATTGCTATTAAAATTTTATTTTTCATGTATCAATATTAGTTAACAAATATAATTTTTTATTAGAGGATTACAAGTTTCTCTATTTTTTCTACTGATTTATTTGTGCTTGGCGAGTGTACTTTTAGCTTATAAACATATGTACCTTTTCCTATTTTGTCTCCAAAATCATCACGTCCATCCCAAACAATATCTCTTGATGTTGATTTTACTGTTTTACCACCTGCTAAAGTTGTTTGCCCATTTAATGTCCTTACTAATTTTCCGGAAATTGTAAAAATTTGAACAGAAATATCTAATACTTCTGAGCTATTATGACTAAACCAAAACTCTGTATAATTTACAAAAGGGTTTGGATAGTTTAATACGTTATTGATAACTAAGCTTTCGCTTTCATTATAAACTACAAATTGTATTTCTGCTGTAGCAGAATTATTATATACATCCCAAGCTTTTAATGATATAGTATGTAAACCTGGTTCTAGATTTCTAAAAGGAAAACTCAAGGATCCTTTTGTATAATCATCAACATCAGTTAAATAATAATCATTTAAAACATATGGATTGACTTCGTCTCCATCTAAAACAGCAACAATATCATGTCCTATACCACTTGCTGTGTTTATTCCGTTTTCGTCTTCAAATTTAGCTATTAATGTAGGTGACTCGTTTGTTATTCCTCCAGAAACAAAGGTTTCATCGTTCATAAACAACTGAATTGTTGGACCTATATTATCTTCTGCTGCATTTGGGTTAATCCCACCTATTTCAAGAGTTTCTAAACTAGCTCCTGCTTTATCTTCTAAAGAATCATTTTGTGTTGCATAAAAACTAACTTTTCCTGTTCCAACTGGTATCCCAATATCTTTTGGCACTATAAAATCAAATTCAAATTGTCCATTTGTTATTGTGGCTTGACCCCTAAACACAATTGCACCTAATGTTTTAAAGTTAATTATTAAATCATCACTACCACTAAAGTTATCATTTGCTAGAGTTTGTCTTTCTACTTCTTTATCATAAATAGTCGTAGTTAATATTCCATTATAATTATTAAGTACATTTCCATTTACATCTGTTACTTCTCCAGCTAATTTGGCGTAACTTAATGCCTGAAGCACGTCTGTATCTTGTGTGATTGGCACGTCATTTATTTTTGTTAGTCTAATATTTGGTTTTGGAAACGTTAATATTAATGCAGGATCACCAACAAAAAACGCTAAATGCTTTTGAATATCAGTAAAATTAGGATCGTTTTTTGCTAATCGTAAGGCTTCAGCAACAGATGGATATTCATCATCATCAAATGTGTCGTTTGTACTATATGAAAACAAATATTCTTTTAAAATTTTATTAAAATCCTTTCCAACTGTAACAAAAATTTGCCTTGTTGTTGTTATTAAAGCAATTGCTCCAGCCTTTTCATTCCAATACATTAACTCTCCAGCAGTCAGCCTTAAAGGGTTATCAAACCTTGTAAACTCACAAGTTACTGTTACAAATAAGTTTAATTTACATTCGTTATTTAAATTTTCTGCATCAGTCTTTACAAAAATACGCTCAATCGCTAATTGATCCTCACCACCATGACCAAAATAATTTACAACTAATGCTCCTTTTTCAATAGCATTGATAATCGCTTCTGTTACTTCTGGATAACGGTCTCCTCCTGCTGAAGCTTCTTGTTGATAAGAATCAGTATGTATTTTGGTAACATTAATAAAAGGTTTAAATGTTGACACTTCGTCAGCAATCTCATCAGTTGTCTCTTGCAAAGTAGCTTCCCATGCTTCATCAACATCATCAGAAATCACAACAAAATTATTTCGCCAACTTCCTAATGCTCCTTTAGAATAGTAGGTTTCAATTTTATCTACCATTTGTTTACCTCTTAAAGGTGTATCAGCAACTATTCTACCTACTGCAATATCTAATTTATCAGCATTATCAAAAACATCTAAGACCCCTTCATTATCATCTACATAAGCATAAAAATCATCTGATATAAATGAATTTGACAATGTAAAACTATTATAAGCATTCCAAGTTGGAAAATTATACGTGTTATCAGAAATACGTCCTTTATAATCAAAAGAAGAGTCTCCAAAAATGCATAAATACTTCACCTTATTTTCTGGAGTACTTGCATTATCGTAAACATATTTAACAAAATTCCTAATTCCTGTTATATCTGGATTACCAGAAGAAAACTCAGTGTAAATCTCATCTAATATTACGACTTTAACGTTTAAATTATTTCTATCTCTATTTATTTGCGCTAAACGTTCTGCTTGAGATAAGTGACTACGCGTTGTTAACATCAAATAATCTATATCCTGAAAACTACCATTATTATTTAAAAATATAGTTCCTTTTAGATTTTGATTTGCAACTCGACTATTAGCAGCTAATATTGGTTCAAAATAATTTTGAGAACTAACAGTGACAAAAGTTTGACTCATTGGAGCATTAAAACTAATGGTTGCATTTGAATCCGCATTTAAAATTGAGGACACATCATATAAATTAGTAACATCCCAAACCTCTTCAACCTGAGTAGCATTAGAGAGCACATAATTACCTACTATGCTATTTAGGTTTGAATCATTATTTTTAAAATGAAATTGCTTTCCGCTAAAAGATAAAGCCCTAGTAGCTTCAACTGAAATATAATCTAAGTATGCACTTGCACTTGGGTTACCTTGATTATCATAATCTAATGTAACATTTATATTATCGTTTGTTACCATTGTTGTTCCTTGATAACTATTTCCTGTTGCATAAACTCCATTTGTAGGGCTTGAACCTGTAATTGTTAAAGCTCCTGTATTTACATTATTTACTTGTATTAAAAAATTACTATCACTTGTGTTAGCTGATGCTGCAGCAACCTTTATACTTATTGGTTCTGAGGTCACTAAGTTTTGAAAATCAAATTCAAAAGTCTGAGAATTTTCTACACCAAAACGCTCGCCAAACCATCGTCTTCCAACAAAAATAATACTTGATTCATCAACTTCATGAAACTGATACTCTTGGAAGGTGTTATAAGTTGCTATTGGCAATTCTGTTGGCTCTACAAAATTTTGTATTCTTTTACCTTGCCCAGAACTTAAGTTAATATAGTAAACTGTCTTATTAGTATAAGGGTTTAAATTTGTATTTATGTTTTGATCATTAACATCAGCAGAAGGTCCTTGAGCGTAAAATAGTATATAGTCAGAGTCATTAAAGACTCCATCCTCTTCTCCAATAACTTTAATTGCATTTTCTGTTGGATCAAACGGAAAATTAGCATTATTGGCAAAAGGCATCATTTTACCGCCATTACCGAATACTTTTATATTTCTAGGATCTAAACCATTTACATTTATTCCCATTTGACTTAAAAAAGACTTTGAAATTTTATAAACTCCAGATTTAGTAACTTCAAATTTATACCAATCTCCATTATTTAAAACAGAGTTTGAAATAACTTGAGAATTATTAACCCGATTGGAAGAAGTACTTGTTGTATAACTTATATTAAATGAAGTTATTTTTTTATATAAGCCTCCTTCATTTATAATAGGACTTAAAACAAATACAGCATAATTATTATTTCTACCAGTACCATTATTTAAAGAATACTTTAATGTAGTAGGTATAGATTGTAAATCAAGATCTTTTAATTGATCTTTACTTATAGGAAGATAATTAACATTAGTTACTTTAATTGAAGATTCATTAACAGCCCCTTGTATCTTCCATTGATCAACATACTGAATCCCGTTATCAGTATTAAATGAAAAATTATTTAAAGGTTTAAAGGAAGGAATTGACAAAGCATAATCTTGAGTAGCATAAATTTTAGGCTCATCCCATGCTAGGCTAATTTTTTTTTCTTGAGAAAATAATGGCGTTAAGTAGAGTACTAGTAGTACTAATAATATCTTTTTCATTGCAATAGTAACGTCTTATTTTAAATGATATTATTTAAATCTTAATAATTTCATAAAAACAAGTCAAAATTACAATAATAAAATTTAAAAACGCACGTTATAGTGTTTCAAAACGACGATTAAAAGCAAAAATAACATCGTTGTAATGTAAAAAAAGTAGGATGAAATGCGATTTTTTTATTCAAAAATAACAAATCTATGTTGTTTTCTTGGGTTTAATTATTATATTGCGACTCCAAAAATTATTATTAGCTTATTCAAACAAATAAATATGAAAAAAATAATTGTATCAAGATTCTTAATAATCTTAGCGGTTTCCCTAACCTTTGTTGGTTGTAAAAGATCTGGTAGTGGTTCTAATACATCTAGAGCTACAGGATGGCAAATCAACTCTAAAGAAGGTGGTTTTCAATACAACACAAAATTTAAAGAGCAAGAGACTGCTCCTGGATTAGTATTTGTAGAAGGAGGAACCTTTACAATGGGAAGAGTTCAGGATGATGTTATGCATGATTGGAACAACACTCCAAATCAGCAACACGTTCAATCTTTTTACATGGACGAAACAGAGGTTACAAATAAAATGTACCTTGAATATTTAGACTGGATTAAAAGAACTTACCCACCAGAAGAAGAAAATTTTAGAGCAATTTATAATGGCGTTTTACCTGATACATTGGTTTGGAGAAACCGTTTAGGTTATAACGAAGTTATGACAGAAAACTATTTACGTCATCCTGGTTATGGAGAATATCCTGTAGTTGGTGTAAGCTGGATGCAAGCTGTAGAATTTGCTAATTGGAGAACGGATCGTGTAAACGAATTTTATTTACAAAAAGACGGTTACTTAAAGCAAGGTAGCCAACATGAAGCTACTGCAGACGCAAACTTTAGTACTGACACATACATAAATGCTCCAACGCAAACATTTGGAGGTAATGAAGATATTTTAAGAGGCGGAAAATTAAAAGCTCAAACTAATGCAGAAGGAGAAGAAGTTAATGTTTATGCTTCTAGAGAAACTGGATTAATTTCGCCAAAATACAGACTACCAACTGAAGCAGAATGGGAATATGCAGCTTTAGGTTTATCTGAAATAAGAAGTTATAACGTATACAGAGGACGTAAAAAATATCCTTGGGATGGACAATATACACGTTCTGGAAAACGTAAAATTAAAGGAGATCAATTAGCCAACTTCAAACAAGGAAAAGGAGATTATGGTGGAATTGCAGGATGGTCTGATGATGGAGCAGATATTACACAAGTTGTTAAGTTTTACGCACCAAATGACTACGGTTTATATGATATGGCTGGTAATGTTGCCGAATGGGTAGCTGATGTTTACAGACCAATTGTAGATGACGAGTTTAATGACTTTAACTATTACAGAGGTAATGTTTATACTAAAAATGTAATTACAGAAGATGGTACAGTAAAAGTTGTTGGGACTGATGAAATAGTTTTTGATACTTTACCTAACGGAAAAGTTGTACCAAGAGATTTACCTGGTGAAATTGCAACTCAACCAATTGATGACGATGAAACTTACTTAAGAACAAACTTTGACAGAAGTGACAACCGTAACTTTAGAGATGGTGACAAGCAATCTTCTCGTTATTTTGCAGACAGATTTGGTGATGATGAAGGAGAAGTTTCTGAAGATGTATCAACACGTAAAATGTATAATGCACCAAAGCATAAAATTGAAACAGATTCGTCTGGAAACATGATAAGAGAATATGACAAATCAAGTAAGCGTACATCTTTAATAAACGATGAAGTTAGAGTTTACAAAGGAGGATCATGGAAAGATAGAGAGTACTGGTTAGACCCAGCACAAAGACGTTACTATCCTCAAAACATGGCAACAGACTATATTGGTTTTAGATGTGCAATGTCTAGAGTTGGATCTAAATCTAAAGGTCAAAAAAAATCTAAAAACTAAACTAAAAATTATTAGTTAATATTTAAAGTCCTAACACATTTGTTAGGACTTTTTTTATACTTTTATTTTATGAAAATTGAAACACTACACAAACTATTTCTTGACTGTAATACAATTTGTACAGATACCAGAAAAGTAGAATCGGACAATTTATTCTTTGCTTTAAGCGGAGAAAATTTTAATGGAAATACATTTGCAGAAGAAGCATTAATAAAAGGAGCTAAATACGCTATCATAGACGATAAAAACTATAAAACATCAGATAACACCATATTAGTCAAAAACAGTCTTAAAACGCTTCAAGAATTAGCCACATATCACAGAAATTATTTAGGCGTTAAAATTATTTCTCTAACAGGAAGTAACGGAAAAACTACAACCAAAGAGCTTATTAACGCTGTTTTATCTAAAAAATATAACACAACAGCAACCATAGGCAATCTAAATAACCATATTGGCGTACCATTAACATTACTTTCCATGACAGAGCAAACCGAAATAGGTATTGTAGAGATGGGAGCAAATCACAAAAAAGAAATAGATTTTTTATGTAAAATTACACAACCAGATTTTGGGTATATCACCAATTTTGGAAAAGCACATTTAGAAGGATTTGGAGGCATTGAAGGTGTTATTGAAGGTAAAAGTGAATTATACAACTACTTAATGTCAAACAATAAGCATTTGTTTTTAAATGCTGATGATCCAATTCAAAAAGATAAACTTAGTAATTACATCAAAAAGTTTGGTTTTAGCCAAAACGATTCTAATTATTTTAAAATAAAATTTTTAGGGGCTAAACCTTTTGTTTCACTTAATATTGAAAACATTACCATTAAATCAAATCTCTTAGGCGAATATAACTTTACAAATATCTGCGCAGCAGCAATTATTGGTAAATATTTTAATGTAGACTTATTAGCTATCAAAAAAGCAATTGAAGGCTATGTACCAACTAATAACCGTTCTCAAATTATTGAAAAAGGAAGTAACTCAATCATTTTGGATGCTTATAACGCAAATCCATCAAGTATGGAAATGGCACTAAAAAACTTTAGTAATCAAAATAAAGACAACAAAATAGCTATTTTAGGCGATATGTTTGAATTAGGCGATTCGGCACCTATAGAGCACCAAAAGATTTCTAACCTTGCTACTTCTTTAAAAATTGATAACATTATACTTATTGGTGAAAACTTTTATAAATCAGAAACAGATAAGCTTAAAGTAAAACAGTATCGTTCTTTTGAAGATTTTAAAACTAATTACAAGCCAATAAAAGAAAGTGCTTTATTAATAAAAGGCTCCAGAGGAATGGCTTTAGAACGTATATTAGAACTATTATAAGCAAAAAAAATCCGAAACATATGTTTCGGATTTTTTTGTGGGCGACAAGGGATTCGAACCCCTGACCCCTTGGGTGTAAACCAAGTGCTCTGAACCAACTGAGCTAGTCGCCCTATTTATTAGGACTGCAAATATAGAGTAGTTTTTGATTTTGCAAAAACTTTTTGGCAAAAAAATTAAATATTTTTTCACTTTAAAACTAACCCATTAATTTATAGTGTTTAACAAACACAAAAATTAATAAATATTTTAATATTTTTGGTTTTCAATAAGCTCCAAGTTTGAAATACATTTCTTTAATAGACGAATTAGGTATAGATATTAACACAATAGCTACACTAGATGCTACAAAAATAATAAGGCTTCAAAAACAGCTTAAAGCAAATGCTGTATTAAATAACAAAAGCAACTTAGGCGAGTTAGCCTCATTAATTGAGCAACTTAAAGACGAAAACATTAGGAAACATCATGTTTTTGTCGAAAATCATAAGTGGCTAAAACAAATTATAAGTGGAGATTATACTAATATTTCCCAAAGTTCTGTTGCAATAAATCTAGAAAACGTTGCAGGTAATGAGGAGTTAAAATACTTTTTATCTCCATATTTTAAAGAACACATAAAGCCTTTTCTGTCCGAAACACTTAATAAAGGAAAATATAATTTACTTTATGATTTTATTGAAAGTAATATTGTTGTCACTGAAGATTTTGCTGAAGGCAGTTTTTTATTTACTGAAGAAATAGAACAAATTATAATTAGCTTTTTTAGCTCTAAACTAAATTATGCAAAAGTATATATTGAAAGTGGCAAACTAAATGACAAACATTTTCCTGTTGCCTATATTACTAACAGAAATTTTATAAAATGTTTAAGTCAATATCCTAGCTCTTTTGATGACGAGGTTAATGAGCTTAACTCTGAAGTTATTGACACCTATAACTCAAAAAGGAAAAACACAGATAATGACATTTTTATTTTTGCAGCAAAAGCAATGGTTGCTTTTGGAGAGCTTGAGGTGTCAAATTACATGCTTAAAGATGTCTTAGACTCTAATGCTGCAATTGCTAGACCTCATGCTTTTAGGTCAGGTTCTAAATCCAAATCTGGATCTGGAGTTGGGATTTGGAGTGGTATAATATTTTTAATATTAATTATTAGAATAGCTACTAAAGTTTTTAAAAATGATAATAGCTCCTATGATTCAAATTATAGATTTGAAAACATTAAAATTAACAGTTCTGACTATAATGAACAAAACATTTTAGAAGCCATAAAAATAATTCAAGAAAGACAAGAAGCTCAAAAAAATGGAACTTTTATAGAAGAGGATGAGATTGAAGTTGAAGAAACTGTTATAGAAGCTACAAAACGCGACCCAGATAATAACAAAATAACTTTACCAGATATTTCTACAAAAAAGAAAGCTAAAGATCATACCAGGTTTATTTATACTTTAAAATCAAATACTAAACGTAAAGACGAAAATTTAGGTAGTGTTAATAGTGTTGAATTAAACGCTTTTACAAATCCATACCCTAAAACTTTTAATCTAATAAGATCTTTAAAAACTAAATTAATGAGATCGTTTAGCTCTTATAGATTAGTAAAAAATAACAGTAAAAAAGACCTTATTGTTTTTAGATTAACCGATGGGATTGATCAATCTATTTTTATCCCAAAAGATGAAAGTGTATATCTAAATCTAATTGAAAATGATTCAATTTTGTTTTACACTGGAAATAATTTTGTAGTAGATAGGCTATCTCATTTTACTGATAACAAAGATCTATCTAAGCTTTATATTATAGATAACATTGTAGACAACTCTCAAGAAATCAATGTGCTTCCTTATAAAATAAGCACTTATAAAGGTCGAAAATTAAACAGTAAAAAAGAAGAAACAGGAACGACCAAAAAGGATGTGATTAAAACTAAAAACATAACCTTAAGAGGTATTAGCATTGATAAAGTTTACCTTAATTGGTATAGAAAAAAATACGACTAAATCTAACTTATCTTAAACCTGTTTTACTATCATCTTTAAATTGCTTTTGTTTTTCTTTTGCTTCATCTGGTAATAAAGCATACAAAGCATAAACAATATGTTTTAAAGACTTGTAATCACCTCTTTCTATAGCTTCATCTCCTTGCTTCATTAGCTTTTGAGATTTTCTAGTACTTGTAAAATCAGAACTATATTTTAAGCCTAAAAAATACGAGATAAAATTCTCATCACTAGATTGTAATATAGAGTTATATAACACATCCAATTCTTTAATTTTAGCTCTAATTAAATACTTATCACCAGAGTTAATCACCTCTTTTTCATTAGCTATAACTTTAAGGTATTTTGGTCTATATTTTTCGTTTTCTTCTTTATTAACCATCCATTCCAGACCTTCCTTAGAGCTATTATACTCTTCAATTTCTAAAGCAATAACTTTATTTCTGGTTAAGGTATCAAACTCCTGGATTAGTTTTCGTTTTTGATCATCTAATTGGTATTTTTGATCAGACACGTCATCATCATTTAGTAATGTTGTTTCAATCTGTATTTCAATTAAGCCTACTCTAAGTTGTTCTAATTTATTGGAATATTCAAAATTCTCTTCTTCAACATGCTCTCTAATTAACTGTTCAACTTCAGATAAAACAGAATTAATTTCCATGTTAATTTTACTAACACTTATTGCACGCTCTGACTCGCTAAATACATTTTTAAACTCTTGATCGCATGCTTGCAAATAAACATTAATCTTTAAATCTCTGGATTCAGTAATTTCTAATTCAATTTCTATGTCTGTTCCTTTAATTAAGTCATCCTCTAAATCTTTTCCAGAAAACTCTATATACCCAATACTTAGACCAGAACTTGGCAACCCTTTGGATTGACCTTCCACAATATTAATTATCAGGTTAGCATCAGATCCTTTAAGTATGGTTTTGGATGCTGTTTTGTATATTTTTTTCTTTAAAGGAAGAATACTTCCTTTTCCAAAAATTTGCTCTAATCGTGTGGCTGACGCATCAATGTCGTCAATTTCCATACAAATATCAATAGGCAAAGGTTGTCCTAAAACATTATAACTTCCTTGATTTATAGCTACTGTATTTATAGTTTTTAATGCATTTAAATCAGAATCTAAAACCTGAATTTTAAATCTATTTAATTGTCCTTTTAACAATGGAACAAACTCCGAAAAACCATTGTTTTCAATTGTTTTAATTCCAGAATCATAACCACCATCAACTCTAGTAATTCTATATTTTAAATCATTACCAGTTACTTTACAAGTGATTAACTCTTCTAAATCTCTTGTGTTTTGCTCAAAAAATAATTGGGTTTCAATAGCATTGACTTCTTCGGTTTCAGTCACTTCTTCTGCTACAATTGTAGTTGGTTTAGAACCTGCAAAATAAGCTGCTCCATCAACAACAGCAGATGTTGGGTCAATACTAGAATCTACTAAAATCCCTGTCTCTTCTTTTATTCTTTCTTTAATTAAAGGGACGTAAGTACTACCTCCAATTAAGATTAAACGCTCTATTTGCGAGTTGATTAATTGGTTTTGAGAAATTACCTTTTTTATAAACGTAATGGTTTGCTCAACTTTTGGAGAAATGACGTCTTCAAATTGTGCTCTTGTAATGACTATTTGATCAAATAAATTATCGTTATTAATATCTATATCAATCTCAATTTCAGTTTCAGGATATACAGACAGTTCTTTTTTTGCTTCTTCAGCCTTTTTAAGCAACTCAAAGTATAATCCTTTGTACTGGCTTGATTTTGCTTTTATATCTTTCCAGAGGTTAGTAATATTAGCTTTAGCTTCAATTTGAGGTACTATAATTTTTTCGACTATTAAATTATCAAAATCTGCTCCTCCTAAAAAATTATCTCCTTCGTTATCAATGACTTTTAATTCGCGATCATTGACTTCAACTAAAGCCACATCAAATGTTCCTCCTCCAAAATCATAAACAATCCAATGTTTAGAATCTTCAATATCTAAATTTGCTTGATTAGCAAAAGCCAAACATGCTGCAATTGGCTCTTGCAACAAAACCACCTCTTTAAAGCCGGCTAAATAGCCTGCTTTTTTTGTTGCATTAGATTGGATAGTATCAAAAGACGCTGGAATAGTTATTACAGCAGTTTGTAATTGATCTGTTTCTGTAACAAAGTTTTTAAGCTCTTTTAAAATTAAAGAAGACAATTCTATTGGAGATACTTCTTTATCTATCGAAGGAATAAAATAAGTCTCTTGCGTTCCCATTTTACGTTTAAAAAGCATACAAACGTTTTCTGCATCTTTTTCTAGGTAATCTAAAGCCTTATCTCCAATTATAGTTCTGTTACCTCTAAAAGCGACACATGAAGGCAAGGTTTGTTTTAAACCTAATGGGTTATTATATATCTTAACAGCTCCATTATTATAATTGGCAATCAAGCTATTTGTTGTTCCTAAATCTATTGCAAAGTTTATGGTTTTCATTTGGGTCTTATTCTACAATTACAATTCCTTTTTGCACTAAAGTATTTTCTTCATTAGTCTTTTTATAGACCACTGGTTTTAACACTTTTACTATTTTCATATTACCAGAAAAATCACCAGTTATGTTAGCCTCTACATCTGTCATTTCGTTTCTATACGTTTGACCAATTGGGTTAATAACATGGTAACCTAAAGTTTCAAACTCATGGTTTATCCTATCAATATTTCTATTAAAAAGTGTTAGGTTTTCTTTATTACTTTTAAGTTGAATAGAAAATATTTGGTTGATTATTTCCAGCATCTTTAAATTGAATTAAATGAAAGTGTAAGATACAATTAATTGGAAATTATACCACTTCTGCAACCACAAAAGTACTTCCTCCAATATAAATAACGTCTTCTTTTTTTGCTGAATCTAAAGCTGAATGATAAGCGTCTTTAACCGAAGTATAAGCTGCACCATTAAAACCTTGTGCTAAAAATTTGCTTTTTAACACTTCCTGATCTAAACCTCTTGGTACATTTGGCTTACAAAAATAGTAGATTGCTTTTTTAGGTAATAATGGCAAAATATACTTTAAATCTTTATCATTTACAACACCAAAAACAATATGTAATTGCTTAAAATCTTCTTTTAAAAGCTGCGCTATTGCCAAAGTTAAACCCTCTTTATTATGTGCTGTATCACAAATGGCTTTAGGTGACTTATTCAAAACTTGCCAACGTCCTTTTAGACCAGTGTTTTTTATGGAGTTTAATAATCCATTTTTAATATGTGCTTCTGAAATTTTGAAGTTTTTCTGTTGCAAGTTTTTTATGGTTTGCAATACACCTTTTATGTTTTTAGCTTGATAACTACCTTTTAAATCTGTTTTAAAAACGTCATTTTCAGTTTGATCTGCAAAGGTTATCTGGCTTTTGTTTTTTTCGGCTATAGCCTTAAAAACGGATTGAGTTTCTTGTTGAGATTCGCTTATTACAACAGGAATATTTGGTTTGATAATTCCTGCTTTTTCTGCTGCGATTAGCTCTAATGTATTTCCTAAAAATTGAACATGATCCAAACCAATGTTAGTTATTAAAGACACTTCTGGTGTAATAATGTTAGTCGAGTCTAATCGACCTCCTAAACCTACTTCAATAATAGCAATATCAACTTTTTGCTTTGCAAAATAATCGAATGCCATACCAACTGTCATCTCGAAAAATGACAAGCTATTAGCTTCTAAAAAAGCTTTATTACGTTTTATAAAACCAATAACAAATTGCTTACTAGCTTCTTTACCATTAATTTTAATACGCTCTCTAAAGTCTTTTAAATGTGGAGAAGTATATAATCCAACCTTGTAACCAGCTTCTTGTAATATTGAAGCTAGCATATGACTACTAGAACCTTTTCCGTTTGTTCCAGCAACATGAATAGATTTAAATTTATGTTGTGGATTTTTAAGATGTGTAGCTAACGCTATTGTATTGGTTAAGTCTTTTTTAAAAGCAGTCTGACCTTGTTTTTGATACATTGGAAGTTGAGAAAACATCCAATTAACAGTCTTTAAATAAGTCATAATAAGTTATTGACCTAATTTAAAATTGATACTAACGTAACCAATTTGTCTTTCTGGAGCTTTAGTATCTTTTTTCCACTTATGTGATCTAGCAATTTTTAATGCTGGTTGTAATAAACAATCTGCTGTATTTCTAGTTCCTTTTGCGCGTTCTGCTTTTACTACTCTACCTTCTTGATTAACTTCAATTCTTATAACTACTAATCCAGACTCATTACAATCTTGAGTAAAGATTTGTTTGGTAGGACGACCTCTTCCGTTTAATCCATAACCTACACCATCACCATTTCCGTTTCCAGATCCATCACCAAACTTACTTGGTCCATAAGAGTTACCACTTGTTGGTCCAGTTCCTGGACCATTACCAGGTCCATTGTTATTAGAATCGTTTGGGTTTTCAGAATTATTAATTCCGTTTATTAAAGCATCATTAGCTTTTTTAATCTCTTCTTGTCTCTTTTTTTCTGCTGCTTCTGCTGCAGCTTTAGCAGCTTTTTCTTTAGCAATTTTATCAGCTTTAGCTTTCTCTTTAGCGTCTCTATCTTTTTTGGCTTGCTCTTGTTGTTTTTTAATTAAAATAGCTTCTTCTTGCTCTTGAGTCAATACGTTTTCGCTAGATGTTGGTGTTGCAGCTTCTTGCTGTTCTTGTGGTTCAGTAACATCTGGTTGTGTCTCTGACACAGATGCTTTTACAGGTTGACCACCTCCTCCTCCACCTCCAGATGAACCACCAAAATTAATTGCAACGCCATATTCTTCTGGTGGATCAGTATAATTTTGACCTACCACAAATAATAACAAGAGTAATATCAACATAATTAATGTTGTTATTTTTGCCGAGTTACGCTTATGTTTGGTGTTAAAGTAATTCATTTTGTATTTGTTATATCAAACAATAAAATTATTCTTTTAATTTAATTTGTACTGGTATACTAAAAGGTGCTATAACAGCCTTACCTTGTTGCATTGCTGGTTTTATTTCAGGTAGTAGTTTAATGACTCTTTTTGCTTCTGCTACTAATAATGGATCTTCCGCTCTTGCATTAATATTTACAATATCTCCTGAAGCGCTTATTTTAAATACGATACTTATTTTTTGAACACCAGTTAAATTATCTGTTACGTCAGTTTTAAAATTTTCGCCAATAAATTGTGCTACTTTTTGACTCATGCACTTTTTTCTGGCGTCATTAGTTGTTGCACTTTCGCATCCTGGATAAATTGGACTATTTTCTGATAATGTAAAAGCCTTTTGCTCACTTGCTTTTTTTGCTGCTGCTGCTTTAGCTGCTGCATCTGCTTTAGCTTTAGCTGCATTTGCAGCTTCTTTTGCTGCTTTAGCTTTAGCAATTCCTTCTGCTTTAGCTTTGGCTGCAGCTTTAGCCTTAGCTTCTGCTTTAGATTTAGCATCTGCTATTGCTTTTGCTTTTTTTGCTGCTGCTTCTGCTTTGGCTTTAGCTTCCGCTTTTGCTGTAGCTTCCTTTGCTTCTTTTTCAGCTTTAGCTTTTGCTTCTGCTTCAGTTTTTAGTCTTTCTGCTTCTGCAGCTTCTTCTTTTGCTACTTTTTCAGCTTCTTCTAATTCTCTTTTTTCATTTTCTTCTGCTTCAGCTTCTTCATCAGCAATTTCATCTTCTGAAGTCTCTTCTTCTATAATTTCTTCTTTAACAACCTCTTCTTCTATTACTTCCTCTTCTACTACTTCATTATCTACTGATTCTTCTTCAATGATTTCTTCTTCACTTTCTATGTTTTCTTGTGGTAGCTCATCAGTTATTTCTGTCTTATTTGGTTGTGTACTTCCTCCTGATGGAGCAGCATCTCCAAAATTGATTGCTACACCATATTCTTCTGGTTCTACTTTATATTGTTGACCAACAACAAATAACAACAACGTAATAATCAACATAATTAATGTTGTTATTTTTACTGCGTTTTTTTCGTGTTTAGTGTCTAAGTATTTCACTTTGCTTTAACTGATAATGAAGGCTTAATCTTATTTCTGTAAGCAATATCCATAATAAATACAACATGCTGCAATTCAACACTTTTATCAGAACGAATGGTTATTGTTGGTGAGTCTTGATTACCAACTTTAGCTAATACTTCTGCTTCCAATTGCTCCTTAGGGACCTGCTTCATATCTACATAGTATTTAATGTTTTTGTCAACACTTACTGATACATTTTTGGTCTGAGTTGTTTTACTAGTAGAATTAGGTAATAATAAATCTATAGCTTCTGCAGATACCAGTGTGGATGCAATCATAAAAAATATGAGCAGCAAGAACACAATGTCTGTCATTGACGACATGTTAAATTCTGGTGTTACTTTATTTCTTCCTCTTAATCGCATATTAGCTAGGTTCGTTTAATAAATCTAAAAATTCTAAAGAGTTTGCCTCCATTTGGTATACAACCTTGTCTGTTTTAACAACTAAATGGTTGTATGCTATATAAGCTACAATACCTACTATTAAACCTCCAACGGTTGTTGTCATTGCAGTATATAAACCATCTGCAAGTGTTTTAATGTCTATTGACCCTCCAGAATTTGCTATTTCAAATATTGATAGTATCATTCCAATAACCGTTCCAAGGAAACCAATCATTGGTGCTGCTCCAGATATTGTTGCCAAAACACTTACGTTTTTTTCTAGGCTATAAATTTCTAAACGTCCAGCATTTTCAATTGCTGTATTGATGTCATCTAAAGGTTTTCCTATTCTAGAAATTCCTTTACTGATTAATCTAGAAACTGGCGAATTTACTGTATTGCATAAGTTTTGAGCAGATTCTATTTTACCATTACTAACGTAATCTTTTATTTGATTCATAAAATTAGAATCAACTTTTGATGCTTCTTTAATTGCAAAAAGTCTTTCAAAATAAATATAGATTGCCATTATTAATAACACAAAAAGGAGTGCTATTATAATGATTCCTGCTGTTCCACCTGTTGTAACAAGCTCTATTATAGATAATGTTTTTTCTACTGGTTCTCCTTCTAACAAAGGGTCTACTACTTGAGCTGCGTCTTGAATTAATGTACTTATCATAGTGTGTATTTAGATACGTTTATAACGTTAAAATTTTGTTTTGCGTATGTAATACAAAATTTCTTAAAAAGAAATTAAGCGTTACGTTTCCCTTTTTTACAGGAATTTTGTTTTATCATGAAAAGCCTCAAGTTAATACTTGAGGCTTTTTTTATTATTAAAATAAAGTTCTTGTCCAGAAAAATACAACTGTTCCTGCCAAAAACCCAATTAATGCTAACCAAGCAATCTTTTTTAGATACCAGAAAAAGTCTATTTTTTCCATTCCCATTGCAACAACTCCTGCAGCAGAACCTATAATTAACATACTTCCACCAGTTCCAGCAGAATATGCAATAAAGTGCCACAGCTCGTTATCAATAGGTTCTGAGAACATTCCTAAACTTGCTGCTACTAATGGTACATTATCAATAACTGCAGATCCTATACCTAATAAAATAATTACTAAATCTGAAACGCCTTCACCATGTAACTCTGTTCCCATCATTGGCATCCCTTCTTTTAAAGTCGAAGCAAATCCAAATAATATTCCTAAAGACTCTAATGCTGCTACAGCCATTAAAATACCTAAGAAAAACAAAATACTTGGTAGTTCAATTTTTGATAATGAATGGTGTACTGGACTATGGTGTGCGTGTGCATCACTTTCTTCTCCATCAAATTCTGTTAAACTAAATTTAGATGAACTATAGATTTCGGCAAAAATTGCTACAACTCCTAATGCTAACATCATCCCTACGTATGGAGGCAAATGTGTTACCGTTTTAAAAATTGGCACAAATACAATTGCTCCTAAACCTAAATACAACATGGTTGCGCTAAATCTACTTTTGGGTTTTTCTTCTTTAGCATCGTCTATTGCTAAATCACCTTTAAAAGCTGGTAAAAAAGAAGCTATAAAAGTAGGTACTAACATACATATTAATGATGGTAATAATAAGTAACCTACTAAATGTCCAGTAGTTACTTTTTTACCAATCCAAAGCATAGTTGTTGTAACATCTCCAATTGGTGACCAAGCACCACCAGCATTTGCTGCAATAATAATTAAACCTGCAAACCAAATACGAACACTTCTGTCGCTTATTATTTTTTGCAAAATAGAAATTAAAACTATCGTTGCAGTTAGGTTATCTATTATAGCTGAAAGGATAAACGCTAAAAAAGCAAAAATCCATAAAATCTTTGATTTCTTTTTTGTTTTTATAAAGTTTTTTATGGTAGAAAATCCATCAAAATAATCGATGATTTCTACAATAGTCATTGCTCCTAAAAGAAATACTAAGATCTCAGCTGTTTTTCCTAAATGGTGCAACAATGTTTCTTCCATTAAATGCATCCTAGTGTCATGACCTAAAGTATCATAGCCAGCAACTAATCCATGATTTGCAGAATCAAACCATTCTGGAAAAGAATCTATACCTAATGAGATTAAAGCCCAACTTATAGCCATCATGACTAATGCAGGAATTAATTTATCAATTTTTATGTTGTGCTCTAATGTTATGGCTAAATAACCAATAACAAATACTAAAATTATTACTGTTTCCATTTTATACTAATTGTTTTAATGCTATTTCAAATGCTGTTTTACTAATTTCTAATTTTGAATTATTTTTGGTGTGTACATCCTGAATGGCTTTTTTAATAATATTTGATGTATCGTTAAAAATAGCTTCATCTGTCATTTGCACCTTACGTTCCATAAAATAAGCGAATACACGTGCCATACCGCAATTTGAAATGAAATCTGGTATTAAACTTACACGCTCATCTGTATGTTCCATAATAGATCCAAAGAAAATTTCTTTGTCTGCAAATGGTACATTTGCGCCACAAGAAATAACTTCTAAACCTGTATTAATCATTTGATCAATTTGATCTTGTGTAATTAATCTTGATGCTGCACATGGTGCAAAAATTTCTGTTTCTAAAGACCAAATGCGATCATTCATTTCTGCAAAAGGGATCATGTTTTTGGCTGCAAGAGTATTTCCATTTTTGGTTAAGAAAAAATCTTTTATTTCTTCAAAAGAAAACCCTTTTTCATTTATAACTCCTCCAGAAATATCTATAATACCTACTACCTTTGCTCCCATTTGAGCTAAATAATAAGCTGCTGCGGATCCTACATTTCCAAAACCTTGAACCACTGCTCTTTTACCAACCACAGATCCTCCATAAGTTTCATAATAATGTCTTACAGCTTCTGCTACACCATAACCAGTAATCATGTCTGCTACTGTATATTTTTTTGAAACGTCTGGCGAATAATTAATATTTTCCAAGACTTTAATTACACCTTGACGTAATTGTCCTATACGGTTAATTTTATCTGCTTCAGTAGGTTGAAAGTGTCCGTTAAAAACGCCTTCTTGTGGATGCCAAACTCCAGAGTCTTCTGTAATTGGGATTACTTCATGGATTTCGTCTACGTTTAAGTCTCCTCCTGTTCCATAATAGCTTTTTAATAATGGCGATACTGCTTTATACCAACGCTCTAAAACACCTCTTTTTCTTGGATCTTTAGGGTCAAAGTTAATTCCAGATTTTGCGCCACCAATTGCTGGTCCTGATACTGTAAACTTTACTTCCATTGTTTTGGCTAGAGACAACACTTCGTTCATGTCCAAACCTTTTCTCATTCTGGTTCCTCCTCCTGCTGCTCCACCACGTAAGGAGTTTATGACTGTCCATCCTTCTGCTTCAGTCTCTGCATCTTTCCAATTAAATACTATTTCTGGTTCTTTATTTTCGTAAATTTTTAATAAGTCTTTCATGTATGATTTTTGAATTCAACTATAGTTTTTTATTCCTAAATTAAGCATGAGGGTATTTAAAGTTGATTCATCTTATGAAGTATTAGATTAATTAGTCCTACAAATATAAAAAAACAAAAAATGGCTTTTAAAATTAAAGCCATTTTTATTCTAATAATTTATTGTTAATAACTAATCGATAGTCATTTTTCCAAATGCTTGATATTTGTTTCCTATTGCATAGATGTAAAATGTTTTATCATCCAACTGAATGGTTTTAGTTGGTGCAAAATCTAGTACGTTATCTTTTCCTCCAACAATTCCACTTTTGTGTGCTTTGGTTTCAATTGTTCCGTTAGTATGTATCTTTTTTGAAACTATTGCTTTTGCATTTATGTTTTTCCAACCAAAAACAATCTTTTTTTCTTCTAAAACAGAAACCCTTTCATTACCTAAAAAGTATAAATTATCATTCATAATTACAGGTTTAAAGGAAGCTATACGTTGTGCTTCGTTTTTAAACGCTTCTGTTTTATTTAATAATTCTGCAAAACCAACGCCTCCTTTTGTATTCATTCTTACCATTATTCCTGGTCCATTTGTGTAAGTGTAATTGTATTGAAATGATTGTCCTTCAATTGGTCTGCTAACTTCTGTAAAACACTGACCAATTAAATAAATATCATTATTTAATATTATTAGGTCTTTAACTTTTAAATCTATAAACCCTTTTCCTACCAAACTTCTTGTAACATTTTGATCCCAAGAATGATTATTAATCAATTTTTGATCTGTAATATTATAAATAAAAACACTTTTATCTTTTGCTCCTCCCATTGATACTGCAGGCTTTGCATTATTTGTTGCAAAACCAACAAGGTATTGTTTAGCATCTATAGTTATTACTCTATTATCTGATATGTAAAATTCTTCAGCTGAAGCGGTTTGTACAGAAAGCTGTCCTTCTTTTATAGTTAAAATTGAAGTTATTGGACTTTTACTAAAAATGTTGGTTTTTTTAATTATATTAACTGTAGCATCGTTCTCTACAAACATCTCTTCGTTATATGCTCGTTTTGAATCAAATGACAAACTATGTTCTGAGTTTGATATAGAATTTAAATTAGCGTCTAAAATAACGACTTCAATTTTTTCTTTAGTTTTCTTTTCAAAAGGCTTATTAACCAATAATGCAAATGTTTTTTGATCTTCGGATAACTTGATGTTAAAAAAACCTGATTTTCCAACTTTTTCTATTGGTAATACATAGATTTTATTTGGGTCCGAAACTGCTCCTGTTGTATTATCATAAACTTGACAATACAATACATTTTTTTGATCTTTTTTAACTGCTATAAAAGAAAACACATATAATTTGTTGTTGCCTTCAATGACCTTTAATAAGGTCGCATCTTTTAATGCTCTTTTTGGTAGTGCAAAATCTATTGTCTTACCAATATCTCCATTGGAATTAAACTTAGTAATAAAAACAGACTCTGGAGCAAAAACCTGAGTCCCTTGTTTTTCTATACTATAAGTAGTAAAACCAGATGTTGTAGGAAACACTAAAGTTGGATTTTGCAATCCAACTTTAGTGTTACTTGATAAATCTGACCATTCAAAAGTTGCGTTTTGAGCTTTTGTAGTTAACATTACTACAGCCATAAAAGCAAATAATACAATAGTTTTGATTTTATTATTTTTCAAAATGTGCATTGTATTCGTTAATGATCTTAAGGATAGCTAAAACTTTATATCCTTTTTCTTTATTTTTTATTTTTTTAGCTAATTCTGGATAATCACTTACAAATTTACTCATCACATTTTTAAAGCTAAATAACAACTTAGGAGATGCAAATTTCAAGTAATCTTTATCGTCTTTTACAGCTAAAACTTCCGTTTGTATTTTAGTACCATCAAAGTCTAAGCTAATTTCTTTATTACCATCTTTTTTAATAGTAATTTCTTTTCCTTGATCATCTTCTACTCTAATATAATAGTCAAACAAATCTATTTTACCTTCAACTGTTCTTAATAAAAACACTTTAGTTTTTCCGCTTAAACCTTCATAAGGATGCGACTCATAGTAATCATCAGCAATTTGGTAAGCTTTTAATTCTTTTGCATTATAAACCACAGGTTTATCATCTAAAGTTTTAAAGAATTTTACTTTACGTTGACTTTTAATTTTTAAAAAACGTTTAAGATATCCTTCAACTTTTTCGCCTTTTTTAGTAATTACATAACCTGGTAATTTTTCTGATAATTCTTCCCAATTATCATCAATATCTTGTGCAAAAGTTACACTAGAAAAAATTAAGGCTAATACAAGTAATACATTTTTCATTTTTTATTCTGTTTAGTTATTATTTTGTTTGGTTTAGATAATTCAAAAGTCAAGCCAAAGCTGTCAAATGTAATTAATCTATTTATTGTGAAGTGTTAAAACTGAAAATTTTACCTGAAGAGTGGTCTTTTATAGCTCCTGTAACAGACTTTAAACAGTTATTTTCGTCTCTTAATTTTAAGACTCCTAAAAAGCCAAAAATTAAAGCTTCTTTAAATTCTATTATTCTATTTGAAGGTATTATAATTTGATTAGTTGTTAATTGCTCTATTTCTTCAATTAAATACGAATTAAAAACTCCACCACCTGTGGCTAAAACAGAAGCTTTACTTGTTTGATTTATAATTTTAGCTATTTGAAAAGCAATATGCTTTACAAAGGTGTGCAAACTATCTTCTGTACTTAAATTAAAACTATTTATTAATGGAAGTACATGTTTTTCGACCCATTCTAAACCTAAAGATTTTGGAGGTGTTTCATCATAAAAAGCTAAAGCATTTAGTTGATTATACAACTGAACATTTAGTGTTCCGCTTCTAGCTAATTGTCCTTTATTATCAAAACTCAACCCTAGTTTTTCTACATATTTATTAAGGACTATATTAACTGGACAGATATCAAACGCTATTCTATTATTATCTACTTCTGAAGATATATTTGCAAATCCGCCTAAATTTAAACACCAATCATAATTACTAAACAGTAATTGATCTCCAATAGGTACTAATGGTGCTCCTTGACCTCCAAATAAAACGTCTTGCACTCTAAAATCACAAATTACTGTTTGCTTGATTAATGTTGATAATTGAGGTAAATTACCAATTTGCTTAGTAAAACCTAAAGCTGGTTGGTGTAAAGCTGTATGTCCATGAGAACATACTGCATCGATATTAGTGATGTTATGCTTGTCTATAAACTGATTAATAATTTTGGCTAAATATTGGGTGTAATCTGTGTCTATATTATCCAGTTCTATAGTTGGTAAGCCTGTTAAATTTTTGAGATTTTTTACCCAATTTTCTGAATATGAAACAGTTTCTGCATTTAAAATTTTAAACTGCCAATTGCTATCTTTTTTAAATGAAATATATGCTAGGTCAATTCCGTCTAAAGATGTACCAGACATAACACCAATCACTTTATATTCGCCTTTTATCATATTCTGTAAAAATAACTATAACAATTGAAATAATCCTAATAAAGACTTATCTTTGCATCAAAATTTTAATAAATCAACAGTCAATTATAAATTATGGATTTTAGCCTTACTGAAGAACATATCATGATTCGCGATGCAGCTCGCGATTTTGCACAAACCGAATTACTTCCTGGAGTTATTGAACGTGATAACGCTCAAACTTTTCCAGATGAACTAGTAAGAAAGATGGGTGAATTAGGTTTTTTAGGTATTATGGTAGACCCTAAATATGGAGGAAGTGGTTTAGATGCTATTTCTTACGTACTAATTATGGAAGAATTATCTAAAGTTGATGCTTCTGCTTCTGTGATGGTATCTGTAAACAACTCTTTAGTTTGTTATGGATTGGAAGCTTATGGAAGTGAAGCGCAAAAAGAAAAATACTTAACAAAATTAGCTTCTGGAGAATTTATAGGTGCTTTTTGTTTAAGTGAACCAGAAGCTGGTAGTGATGCGACTTCACAAAAAACAACTGCTATAGATAAAGGAGATCATTATATAATTAATGGTACAAAAAATTGGATTACTAATGGTGGACGTAGTGATGTTTACTTAGTCATTGCGCAAACAAATAAAGAAAAAAAACACAAAGGTATTAACGCTTTTATAGTTGAAAAAGGTACTCCTGGTTTTGATATTGGACCAAAAGAAGATAAACTAGGTATTAGAGGAAGCGATACGCATACGTTACAGTTTAATGATGTAAAAGTGCCAAAAGAAAACAGAATTGGAGAGGATGGATTTGGATTTAAATTTGCAATGAAAACACTTTCTGGTGGTAGAATTGGTATTGCTGCTCAAGCTTTAGGTATTGCTTCTGGAGCGTACGAATTGGCTTTAAAATATAGTAAAGAGCGTAAAGCATTTGGTACAGAAATTTGTAACCATCAAGCAATTGCGTTTAAATTAGCAGATATGTATACTGAAATTGAAGCTGCAAGAATGTTGGTAATGAAAGCTGCTTGGGATAAAGACCAAGGAAACAATTACGATATGTCTAGTGCTATGGCAAAACTTTATGCTAGTAAAGTAGCAATGGAGCAAACAGTAGAAGCTGTACAGATACATGGTGGAAATGGTTTTGTAAAAGAATACCACGTAGAGCGTATGATGCGTGATGCAAAAATCACTCAGATTTATGAAGGAACTTCTGAAATACAGAAAATTGTAATATCAAGAGGTGTAATTAGAGGGTAAACTATATTCAACAATAATAAAAAAAGGCTTTACATTAATGTAAAGCTTTTTTTATTTTCTTGATAATTCGTCTAAAACCAATCTTATTTCACCATAAGTGTACTTATCATCAATTTGGTGTTTTAAATCTGAAAGGTTTTCAAACTTCTGTTTTGGAATAAGTATCAATAACTCTCTATGATGTTTTTCAGAAATTAAATCTGTTATTTTAACTTCGCCTGAAGGTATAAAACTAGCTAAATGACCTGTAATTGTATTAACATTTAAATCGCGTTCAAAAGCAATCTGCTCGATAGCTTTATCTGCTTTAAAAAGGTCTAAAGAAATCTTTTTAGTGTCACCTCTCTTCTTTTTAGGTTTTATACTTTCAAATATTTCTGCTTCGTTAGATGTTTGTATATCATTTTCATCACAATAATGACGTATTACTTTTAAGATTTCATTTCCATATTTTTCTACTCTAACTTTACCAAAACCATTAACTTGTAATAATTCTTTTTTATTAGTTGGTAATGTTTCACACATTTCATACAATGCTTTTTGAGTAAATATTTGGTAGTGGATTAGATCTTTATCATTTGCAATTGTATTTCTTAAGTCTCTGAGTAATTCAAATAACACAACATTTGTTGTACCATCAATAACATCTTTTCTTGGCTTTTTAGGTTTGTCTTTTGTTAAGAAAACGGATTTAGCTCTTAATTCTAAAAACGTATTAACTTTAAAACCATCTGCCATTTGAGAGAAGTATAATTGTTTGGTTGCAATTAATTCTTCAATCGTATCAAGCTGTTTATTAATATCTTTTTCAAGTGCTTTATTATCTGTTGTAAAACCAAAGGTTTTATAAACAGAAACAATCTTAGTGTCAGTTTGCTCTTTAAAATAGCTAATAGCTTTAGTAAATCTTAATTGAATATCATTACTTGACTCTGGAGTAATGGTGATTTCAGAAAGTTCATTTAATTGTGCCTTAAACCCATTTGCAACTTTTAATAGAGAAGTAATACAATCTTTAATAGAATTTAAAGGCGTTTCAATATTACCTTCAAAACTACTTCTGTTTTTATAAAAAACATCTAAAATTCGATTAATTGGATTTAAAAAATTATAAAAATAAAAGGTTTCTGAAATTAAATCAAGTTGATAATTTGATTTTGATTGTTGTAATATGGTTTCGTCTGGTTGGTTATCTTCTGCTTGTTTATTAAATTGAATTACATTTTTGTCGCTAATAATATGGCTAGAATTAATTTTACTTTTTAGTACTAATCCTTCTAAAGATTTACATCTACTTAAGGCAACATAAGTCTGTCCATGTGCAAATGCACCTTCTGCATCTATAATAGCTTTTTCAAAAGTTAAACCTTGGCTTTTATGAATTGTTATTGACCAAGCTAATCGTAAAGGCATTTGTGTATATGAGCCTATTCTGTTTTCTGTTATAGCTTTAGTTTCATTATCTACCGTATAGTTTATATTTTCCCAAACCTCTGGAGTTGTTATAATATTAAAATCGTCATCAGGGCACTTTACAACAACTTCATCTTTATCTAATAAAATAACCTTACCTATTTTACCATTAAAATATCTTTTCTCGACAGAGCTATCATTTTTTACAAACATAACTTGAGAACCAACTTTTAAAGTCAAGTTCTCTTTATTTGGATAAGAAAATTCAGGAAACTTACCCTCAATTTTAGCTTTATAAGAATGAGATTTCGTTTTTAGCTTTTCAAGTTCTAAAGTATTAGTTTGTTCAGCTTTATTATTATGAGTTGTTAATGAAATATATCCATCATTATTAGCTGATACAAAATCAGGATTATAGCGCTTATTTAGCTCATCAGCAGATGATTTAGATAAAGTATTAGTTCTAATTTCATTTAAAATATCAATAAATTTAGGATTATCTTGTCTGAATATATGTTTAAGTTCTACATTAATAGGATTACAAGCTTGATAAGCTATGCTACTAAAAAAAAAGGCATTATTATAAAATGGTTTAAGTAAATGCCAATCATTTTCTTTTACAACAGGTGAAAGTTGTTGTAAATCACCTATCATTAAAACTTGTACTCCTCCAAAAACAAGATTTCTATTTCTAAAACGACGTAAAGTTTGATCAATTCCATCTAACAAGTCACTTCGTACCATACTAATTTCATCAATAATTAATAAATCTAACGACTTAATAATATTAATTTTAGTCTTACTAAATTTTCTTTTGAAACCAGAAGCAGTATTTAAGTTATCATTCGGTAAAATTGGCCCAAACGGTAATTGAAAAAAAGAATGAATAGTAACACCTTTAGCATTAATTGCTGCTACACCTGTTGGAGCAACAACAACAATTCTTTTAAGTGATTTTAATTTAAGCTTATGTAAAAAAGTAGTTTTTCCAGTACCTGCCTTACCTGTTAAAAATATATTTCTATCAGTATTATTAACAAAATCCCAAGCTAAGTCTAATTCTATATTACTATTATTCATTAAATACAATTATACTTAGATTAAAAATAATAAAAAAGAAGATTAGATAATATTATTAATTTTGGAGTATTTAAACAAAAAAACCCTTCATATTTCTATGAAGGGTTTAAAAACACTGAATAGTATTCAGTATTAAAAAAGGCGACGACCTACTCTCCCACAAATGCAGTACCATCGGCGCAAATGGGCTTAACTTCTCTGTTCGGAATGGTAAGAGGTGAGCCCCATCGCTATAATCACCTTAAATCTTTCGGTGTATGTAGTTTTACCTACTTAACCGTATATAATAACATACTGAAAAAAGGACACTAAGTGTCTAAAACATGAAAATAATATTTATTGAACTTTATAAAAAAACAGGCGTACAATAAGCCTATGGGTTATTAGTACTACTTGGCTATGACATTACTGCCTTTACACCTATAGCCTATCAACGTGGTCATCTCCCACGACCCTTTAAAGAAATCTCATCTTGTGGTGGGTTTCGCGCTTATATGCTTTCAGCGCTTATCCCTTCCCAACGTAGCTACTCTGCAATGCTCCTGGCGGAACAACAGATACACCAGAGGTTAGTCCAACTCGGTCCTCTCGTACTAGAGTCAGATCCACTCAAATTTCTAACGCCCACTGTAGATAGAGACCGAACTGTCTCACGACGTTCTGAACCCAGCTCGCGTGCCACTTTAATGGGCGAACAGCCCAACCCTTGGGACCTTCTCCAGCCCCAGGATGTGACGAGCCGACATCGAGGTGCCAAACCCCCCCGTCGATATGAGCTCTTGGGGGAGATCAGCCTGTTATCCCCGGCGTACCTTTTATCCTTTGAGCGATGGCCCTTCCATACGGAACCACCGGATCACTATGCTCTACTTTCGTACCTGATCGACTTGTAGGTCTCTCAGTCAAGCTCCCTTATGCCATTGCACTCTACGCACGGTTACCAAGCGTGCTGAGGGAACCTTTAGAAGCCTCCGTTACTCTTTTGGAGGCGACCACCCCAGTCAAACTACCCACCAAGCACTGTCCCTTCATTGAAGGTTAGACTCTAGACAAGCAAAGGGTGGTATTTCAACAATGACTCCACAACGCCTAGCGACGCCACTTCAAAGTCTCCCACCTATCCTACACATTACTTATCCAAAACCAATACTAAGCTATAGTAAAGGTGCACGGGGTCTTTTCGTCCCACAGCGGGTAATCGGCATCTTCACCGATACTACAATTTCACCGAGCTCATGGCTGAGACAGTGTCCAGATCGTTGCACCATTCGTGCAGGTCGGAACTTACCCGACAAGGAATTTCGCTACCTTAGGACCGTTATAGTTACGGCCGCCGTTTACTGGGGCTTCATTTTAGATCTTCGCCGAAGCTAAACCCTCCACTTAACCTTCCAGCACCGGGCAGGTGTCAGGCCATATACGTCATCTTTCAATTTAGCATAGCCCTGTGTTTTTGATAAACAGTCGCCTGGACCTTTTCACTGCGGCCACCCCGAAGGGTGGCGACCTTTCTCCCGAAGTTACAGGTCTATTTTGCCTAGTTCCTTAGCCATGAATCTCTCGAGCTCCTTAGAATTCTCATCCCAACTACCTGTGTCGGTTTAGGGTACGGGCTGCTTCTCTTGCTTTTCTTGGAAGTCGATTCGCTAGATTATCACCGCGACCGTAGTCTTAGTGTACTATCGAGGTGTTACCACTCTCTTCAACGCACAATTCCGTCTGTGCGCACTAACTATTCGCCTCCGTCACTTTTAATGAGAGCAGGTACAGGAATATTAACCTGTTGTCCATCCACTACCCCTTTCGGGTTCGCGTTAGGTCCCGACTAACCCTCAGCTGATTAGCATAGCTGAGGAAACCTTAGTCTTTCGGAGTGCGGGTTTCTCGCCCGCATTATCGTTACTTATGCCTACATTTTCTTTTGTAGCTACTCCAGCATGCCTCACAGCACACCTTCAACGCCACTACAATGCTCCCCTACCACTTTTACAAGTCCATAGCTTCGGTAATATGTTTATGCCCGATTATTATCCATGCCGAACCGCTCGACTAGTGAGCTGTTACGCACTCTTTAAATGAATGGCTGCTTCCAAGCCAACATCCTAGCTGTCAAAGCAGTTCAACCTCGTTTATTCAACTTAACATATATTTTGGGACCTTAGCTGATGGTCTGGGTTCTTTCCCTTTCGGACATGGACCTTAGCACCCATGCCCTCACTGCTGATTAACATTTTATAGCATTCGGAGTTTGTCAGGAATTGGTAGGCGGTGAAGCCCCCGCATCCAATCAGTAGCTCTACCTCTATAAAACTATAAATCAACGCTGCACCTAAATGCATTTCGGGGAGTACGAGCTATTTCCGAGTTTGATTGGCCTTTCACCCCTACCCACAGGTCATCCGAAGACTTTTCAACGTCAACCGGTTCGGTCCTCCACTGTATGTTACTACAGCTTCAACCTGCCCATGGGTAGATCACACGGTTTCGCGTCTACCACTACTAACTAAAGCGCCCTATTCAGACTCGCTTTCGCTACGGATTCGTGACTTAATCACTTAACCTCGCTAGCAACGGTAACTCGTAGGCTCATTATGCAAAAGGCACGCCGTCACC